>CAJXVQ010000491.1 GCA_913060685.1 uncultured Verrucomicrobiales bacterium | reverse complement strand
AGATCAGCCTCGGTCTCGTGGGCTCGGAGATGTGTATAAGAGACAGGCGCGAAGTCATCATGGCGTAGCGCGAGGCACCGCAAGTCGGGCATTGTACGTAGTGCTTATTAAAAAGCCGACCCTCTCTCGCAAGGCGATCCATGTTCGGCGTGATCATGCCGGTTTCTCCATAAGCATTAATTTGTGGCCGCAAGTCATCGACCGCGATGAAGAGCACATTGGGCCTGCGACCGCCCGGCTTGGCCGCGAGGCGGTAAAAGTTTTTTGGAGCATCAGCACCCGATGGTCCCACCGTGATTTCCTGCCTGCCATCACCGAGAGCATTTTTCGTGATCACATCGACTTCCCCCTCACTCCAAAGCCGCAAATCGCTCGAAGTCTGCATCGTCAGCGAGCTGTCTTCAGCCGCAAGATTACGGGTATAACTCACCTCGGAAGAGACTCCGGTCAACGCTCGTGAAGCCGCATCGAGAGGGTTCGAACCAGCCGCATATTCCAGATAGTCGGGATCACCATCACCGTCGCTATCGACGCCCTCGCCCTCGTCAGTGATGCCGAAGGAGGCAAGCCAACTCGAAAAAGTGATGACATCGTCGCCGCCCGGACTTCCGCCACCGGAAAAACTCGCCCGCCAGCTGGCCGGATCACTGCTATCGGTGTTGGCATCTCCGGCCTCAATGAGCGTCAGCGAGCGACCTGCCTCAGAAGGCCACTCCGGCGATCCGCCGTATGACACTTCATCAAGGACTCTCTGATATTGATCTTCCAATCGCAGTGTCTCCGCCGCAGTGAGAGTTCCTTGAAAATTGCTCGTCGTAAAAACGGCCCGTTCGCCCGCCGCCAACATCCCCGACTTCACCGTCAGAACAATGCCCTGTGTGAAGCGCAGACCGCTGAGACCGATCTCACTTCCGCTGGTATTAATCAATTCCACAAATTGCACGGCACCATCGAAGAAAATCTCACTGATGCGCACGCCCAACACCTCGGGCAAAGCTTCGCCTCCCACCGCGTGTTCGATTTCAAGCCCGCTAAAATCGAGGCTATTGACGCCTCCCGCTTGTGGTGTATTGAGGATAAAGGCCGAGTCAAACTCCGTAGCTGAAATGACCGACGTGACGTTGCTCAAAGACGCCCCATTGTAGCGACTGCTCACCGTCATTTGGCTTTCTGAGCTGCGTTCGATTTTCAATTCCCCGATGTAATCGCTTTCGCTTGCGGTCGCACCGGCTCCTCGTGCCACACTCGCCAACTGGGTACTTTCGCCGGTTGATAGTGGATTGTTTCGGTTGGCATTTCTGGCGTGCAGAGAAGTGGTACCACCAAGCGCCGGTGCCCACATCGCCCCGTATCCACGCGAGGGCTCGAAGGCAGCAGCGGTATTGGCATTGCCGAGATCCATTTCCAATCTGGAGCCATTCGACTGATAAACCCCGAAGCGAAATCCATTTCCGCTCGCGACAGCCGCACCGTAGTCATTGTAGTTCGCGGTAAATCGAAGGGTCAGGGAATCACCAACCGCAAGCGATTGCTCCGGAAAATAACTCCACACCATTCCGCGCAAGGCTGAACTCCCGCCGGCCGCCACCCCGGTTCCCCAAGTGAAGGAATCACCGTTACGATCCGAAATGCTCGGCACTCCCGCAGTGGCGGAAGCAGAACCGGTATACCAGGGCCCCGCAAGCGTCGTGGTCGTCACAACTGGCTCGCCACCATCAGTCACCCCATCCCGCAGATCAAGCAAGGTCTTCGCCATGCGCCCACCCATTGCAAGTTGACCGGGCGCATCGAAGTGCAGACCATCGAAGAGATTGAGATCACTGGTCGCGACAAAACGTGCCCCGCCATCAAGTTCACCGACGGCTTGTTGAGCGATGCTGATCTCGGCCTTGCTGGAAACCTCTCCGAGCGCCACTTTCAGATTTTCGAAATCAGCCTCCGGGAAAACCCCGTGCAAATCGGAGCGAACATTGCCAAGAAACTCGTGCAGGTCAGCCTGATACTGGGCGCCACTTCGGCCAACAACGCTATCACGTTCTCCCTGGTGCCAGGCCAGGCCGATGATATTGAAAGTGTCTCCGCGCGCAGTGATCAAATTCAGAGCGGTCGTGCAATCTGCGATGAAGGGACCATACATCGCTCCTCCGGGTGACCAGTCTTGGAAGAGATTGGTGGCACCGCGACCGCGCTTGATAATGGCGAGGTTGATCACGGCGTGCTCTTTCTTCAAAATACGGGCAAGACCGTATTCCGGACCAAAACTCCCGTTTACGGGTGTCAGCGGAACAAACCCTCCCCCCGAATCAAAGTCCAGCCCTCCGCTCGTCGTAACATGATAAAAATACTCCACGCCGGTATCAGCAGGATCAGAAGCCAACCCGGCAGCATCGGCGCGGCCGGCGGCATTGGATTGACCGGCGATAAGGACGACATTGATCTCAGCCGCGGACAAATAACCGGCAAGAGACAAAGAGCTGATCAGAGAAAAAATAGGGAGCGAACGCATAACAATTTGAAATAGGCGGAGAGATTTAAATCACTCCTTGCCGATAGACTAGTGCTCGAACAATCTAACACCGAGATGAAAAAATCACTATCACAGGTCGCGGTATTGCTTGCCGGCATTTCGCCGCTCTCCGCTGACCCCGTCGCCAACTGGAAGGAATTCAACCCCAATGAAGCGATTGTCCCGATTGAAGGAGAGGATACAATTTCGCCCACCTTCGGAGATGGCGTGACCCAAAACAGCTCACAACAAGCCTGGGTCGCAGGTAGATTCGGAACCGTCGAAACCCCCGCCTCGGTAACTCTCGCGGTCGGTGAAACTCTCACCGTGACCGGCACCATGGCTCTTACCGGCGGATCAAATAACAGCAACCAGTTCCGCTTCGCAGTGCTAAACGACGGCGGCAAATTCGCGCAGGATGACGGCAGTAACTGGACCGGAGGCTGGCTGCACTCCATCGGTACCGGGAGCGCGGCTGATCTCTGGCGGGGAAGAACCGATGGCCCCTTTATCAGCACTGCAGGCAATGCCGGCGATCTCGACTCCGTGACAACCCGAACAGGACTCTTCGATGGTGACTCGGTGGAACCCTTCGCATTCTCCATGTCCATCACGCGGGACTCTGACACAACCATCGATGTTACCTCCCTGATCACCGGCGGCGACGGCGACCTCAGTGAGGAATATGTCAAAGAGGACATCGAAACCCCACTCTTCACCTACACCACGCTGGGCCTCTTGTTCGGAGGATCTTCAGCTATTGAGCAAGTCGTTTTCTCAGACGTTCAATACACCGTGACCAGCGAAAGTGAGCCGGAAATCTTCCTGGCGATACACTCAGATGGAGTAAATCCGGAAATCGACTATCGAGTAGACGAAGGGAAAACCTACATCCTCGAGACCAGCCTCGACTTAACCAACTGGAATCTCGAATTAGATGACTCCATCTCCGGAGCTGGAACCTTCATCGATGATCTCAGTGCCCGTTTCGAAGCACCGCTGCCATCCCGCGTCTACTACCGCCTGCGTGCGAATACCCCATAATAGCCTTTACTTCCCCGCAGACAAAAACCTAGAACAACCAATGAAGAAAATTGCCCTTTTCCTCCTGACTTCCTCAAGCTTGGCCCACGTGGCTGGAGCCGCAGCTATAGCGAACTGGAAGGAATTTAATCCCAATGCCGCGGTGGTTCCCATCACGGGTGCCAATACCGACTCACCGGTATTCGGAGACGGAACGACGCCAAACAGCACACAAGCCGCCTGGATTGCCGGACAATTCGGAACGACCGGCTCACCCGCATCCGTGACTCTGGCGGTTGGCGACACCTTGACAGTCTCCGGGAATTTGACTCTAACCGGCGGGACGAACAACAATTCCCAGTTCCGTTTCGGAGTCTTCAACTCCGGCGGCCAGTTCGCTGCCGACAGTGGCTTAAACTGGAGCTCTGGCGTATTACACGTGATTGGAATCACCTCGGACCTTTTCCAGGCGCGGACCGATAACGCTTTCATCTCCACCGGGGGGAATGCTGTAGACCTGAACTCCGTCACTACCCGCACCGGCACCTTTGACGGAGATTCCACCAACCCTTTTTCTTTCAGCATGTCGATTACCCGGGACAGCGCCACCACCGTCGATGTGGTTTCCCTGATCACCGGAGGCGATGGCAATTACAGCGAGCAATATGTTGAAGATGACCACTCCCCCGCAAACTTCACCTACGATGCTGCGGGCCTCTTGTTTGGAGGAAGTGCTGGCCTTGAGCAGGCCAGCTTCTCCGGTGTTCAATACGAAGTCACCTCAGTGCCGGAACCTTCAGCCGCCCTCCTTGGCCTGACCGGATTGCTACTCGGCTTTGCGCGCCGACGTCGATAGACACACCCTTTACTTATAACACTCAATGCGGGACGACGTAAGTCGCCCGCATTTTTTTTGATGCGCTTGGATTGATTTGTAGTGATCGGCACCACCTATTAACTCCAAAGCATCACCTAACGTCGGCCCCTCCCACTATGGCTTCTGCCCCTTCATCGAAGGCAATAAGATCACGGAGAGTAGAATCGCAATGAAAACCTTCATGGTTAAAGGGTTAGCTTCTTCGCATTCCCACTAAACTTCAAAAAACCAACTGATTTTCCCACTTGCTTACCCATCCCTCACCGCCAAATCTCTCCCATGCGATACTTTCTCATCCTTCTCTTCGCCCTCCCCATCCTGGCCGCTGACAAACCCAACATCCTCTTCATCCTCGCCGATGACCTCGGCATCAAGGATCTCTCCATCGAAGGCTCGACCTTCCACGAAACCCCGAACATCGACGCCATCGCCAAGGGCGGAATGCGTTTCACCAACGGCTACTCGACCTGCCAGGTTTGCTCTCCCTCCCGGGCCTCCATCATGAGCGGTCAATACCCGGCCCGCCTTGGCATCACCGACTGGATCGGCGCTGCCACCGGCATGAAATGGAAACGCAACGACGCCATCCTCCCTTCCGAAAACGCCTCACGCCTTCCCTCCAAAATCACCACCGTCGCCGAAGCCTTGAAGTCCGGCGGATATCGGACTTTCTTCGCCGGCAAGTGGCACCTCGGCGGCGAAGGCTCCGGCCCCGAAGACCACGGCTTCGAGGTCAACAAAGGCGGTTATAGCTCCGGCCTGTCTCTTATACACATCTCCGAGCCCACGAGACCGAGGCTGA
>CAJXVQ010000490.1 GCA_913060685.1 uncultured Verrucomicrobiales bacterium | reverse complement strand
TCAGCCTCGGTCTCGTGGGCTCGGAGATGTGTATAAGAGACAGGATGAGGTGCTGTCCTCCTTGGGTGGTGAAGGTGGCGAGGGCTTCTTCATTGCCGGGGGTGACGAAGCGGAAGTGGGGTTCTCCGGGGTTGATGAAGTCGTCCTGGTCTTTGGTGTATCCAAGGGCTCCTTCCGAGGGAGGAGTGAAACCGGTTTGAATGATCTTCTTGGAGTCGATGATAAGGCGGGCGGAGTTTCTTCCCCGGAGAATGAAGCGGTGGGTTCCGGCGGGGAGGGTGATTTTTGAAGTGGCACGTAGGAGGAAGGGGCGCTTGCGATCTCCGCGGACTCCGGTGGCGATGTAGCGGAAGGGAAGCGAGGGGATGGCAAAGTGAGTTAGGGTGAAAGACTCGCTGGCGCGGGGATCGCGCTTGGGCCAGGCCTTGCCGCCGGGGACGCCTTTCTCGCAGATTTCGACGAGGACGGTGTCGCTTGGGATCTTATCGGGATCGAGGGCTGAAGGCGGGGCGAGATGTTGGTAGCGGGAGAGGAGGCGTTCTTCAGGGAGGCGTTCGCGATAGATCGCGATTTGATCGAGGGCGCCCTTGAATTGGTTGCCGGCGGATCCGCCATTGCCGGTGCCGATCATGATGTCATCGGCATCGGTGACGGGAGGGCGGGTGGTTTTTCCGCCCATGTCCCAGGTGCCTTGCGTGATGAGGGAGCCGTCGATGTAGGCGACGATGGAGTCGGGCTTTCCAAAGGTGTAGGAGAGGGCGAGATGGTGCCAGTCACCATCGGAGTCGAGGCCTTCGGAAGCGGTCCAACGATGGTATTCCGGCTGTTCGTCGGCAGAGCGGAAGAGAAAGGTGGGAAGGGCGTATCCCTTGTCGCCCTTGAGGCGGAGAGCCCAGTTTTGGTTTTCGGGTGTGAAGGCTTTGTTGTGGTTCCGTCCCTTGCCGATAATGTAGGCGAAGGAATTCGAGGAGATGGAGTCGAGGGAGACCCAGGCTTCGATGGTGATGGAGTCGTCGTTGGTGAAGCGGAGAGAAGTGGGGTCCGGTAGCTCCGACTCACGCACCCGCCAAGTGGCGGGATATTCGGGGAGGACGAGGGATTTATTTTCTGCCGGGAAAGTAGGGTATTCCGGGCGGATGAGTGAGTGGGATTCGATTCTGGCTTTGCCGCTTAGAGAGCCGGGACCAGGCTGATCGAAGGTCCATTGGACGATGGGGGCGATGGCCGGGAGGGTTTCAAGGTCATTTCGCGCTTCCCGGGCAAGACCGGAGAGAGTGGCAAGGGCAAGGATAAAAAGAGGACGCAAAAAAACCATCAAGATGATCTTACGTTGGATGTCGGGAAGAGATTAGCAAAAAAGTGGACCTTCTTTTGGTGGGAAAAGGGGGGACGCAGACGTGATGAAATCTCCCGTCAGCCCAGAGGTGGGGCACTGAGTCCCGGGTCTCATTTGAATTGTCACTGGAATACCTGACATCTTAGGGTGACAAATGCTGGTCATCGCGTCCGTCATAGTTGAAAAACCTGTCTCGAATCCCGGGTAGAGCTATTTCACGAAACATGACCAAGATGACAATGATGCAATCAACGAGGCTAATTTTAACCAAAGCGGCGACGCTGTTCGTGCTGGGAAGCATGACTGCCGGAGCGCAGAAGGATGGCTTTCGCTCCCTTGTTAACGGGAACGATCTTAAAGGATGGGATGGCAATCCTGAAATATGGTCCATCAAGGATGGTGTCATTACGGGGAAAACAAGCGGTCCTGATCAGCTTAAATACAATCAGTTTCTGATCTGGCGGGGTGGGGAAGTGCAGAATTTTGAACTTCGCGCCAAGGTGAAAGCCACCGGCAACAATTCCGGCATCCAATATCGTAGCAAAGAACTGACGAGCGTCGGGAAGTGGTCCTTGAGCGGCTACCAATGTGATGTGCACTCCAAGGCGGCTTACAATGGCATGATCTACGAGGAACGCGGACGGGGGATTACGGCCCAAAATGGTCAGGGCGTCGTCACCGATCCGGAAGGGAAACGCTGGCTCACTGATCAGCATCCCACGATCAAGGTCGATTCCTCCAAGTGGCAGGAATACACCGTCATCGCCAAAGGGAACCACATTATTCAGAAATTGAATGGCAGGAAGACCGCCGAGTTCCATGACTTTGATCCCAAGGCTCGCTCTCTTCAGGGGCTTCTGGCTTTTCAAATTTCCCGCAGTTCGGCCATGTCAGTTCAGATCAAGGACGTGATGCTCAAGACTCTGCCGGACGGAGGCGTGATCAATTTCAAAGACTTCGCGATCCCCAGCGATGCCCAGGTGATCGAAAAGAAGAAGCCTGCGCCGAAGAAGAAAATCGCAGCCAAACCCAGGAAGAAGGCCCCGCAGGTTGGTCCGGGGATTGGCCAAAACAAAGCCACGCCCGTTGCGAATATCACCAAGCCCAAGGGCTTCAATGTTGAGCTCCTTTATTCCGTTCCCGGTGGGGAGCAGGGATCCTGGGTGAATCTATGCAACGATGACAAAGGCCGGATCTACGCCAGTGATCAGTATGGTGGTCTTTATCGCTTTACGCCCCCGGCATCAGGGGAGCAGCTCAAGGCTTCCGACGTGCAAAAGCTTCCTCTCGAGATTCGCGCGGTCAATGGCATGCTCTTCGCTTTCGACGCCCTCTACGTCGCGGTGAATGACTACGAGCGCAAGATCGAGAGCGGCCTCTATCGCATCACTGACAGTAATAGTGACGGCGAACTGGACAAGGTGGAGAAGCTTCGCGGGATGGAAGCCCGCGGTGATCACGGAGTTCACGCCATCGTTCTCACCCCTGATAAAAAGGGGCTCTATCTCATTTGCGGTAACAATGTCGACCCAACCAAAGCCGCGGCGACTTCACCGGTGAAGCCCAACTGGAGTGACGATCATCTCCTGCCACGGATGCCGGATGGCCGGGGTCATAATCGCGACCGACTTGCTCCTGGTGGACTGATTTACCGCGTCGATCCCGATGGGAAAAACTTCGAGTTGTATGCCAATGGTTTCCGCAACATTTTTGATGCGGGTATCAATCACAACGGCGACTTGTTCACCTACGATGCCGACATGGAGTATGACTTCAATACGCCGTGGTATCGCCCGACCCGGGTCAACCATGTCCTCAGCGGGGGCGAATACGGTTGGCGCAACGGAGCCGGGAAATACCCCGAGTTCTACGTCGATAACCTTCCCGCGACTCTCAATATTGGTCCCGGCTCACCCACCGGAACCACCTTCGGTTATGGGGCCAAATTTCCCGCCAAATATCAGGAAGCCTTCTACGTGCTCGATTGGAGCTGGGGGAAAATCTACGCGGTCCACCTGACCCCGGAAGGTTCCAGTTACACTGCAACCAAAGAGGAATTTGTCACCGGTGGTCCGCTGCCTGTGACCGATGCCATCATTCATCCGGATGGTGCGATGTATTTCGCAATCGGAGGTCGTCGTGTTCAGTCTGGTCTATACCGTGTGACCTATACGGGTCAGGAGAGCACCGCGGAGGTGAAAGCGCAATCCGTCGAGCTTCCGCTTCACGAGCTGCGCCGGAGTCTCGAGTCCTTCCATGGCAAGCCGGATCCCAAAGCCGTTGCCACGGTGTGGCCGCAACTCGGTCATCAAGATCGCTTCATTCGCGCCGCGGCTCGCACTGCCTTGGAGCACCAGGCGGTTGCCGGGTGGCGGGAGAAGGCTCTGTCCGAAACCAATGCCAGTGCGCAAATCGAAGCCTTGCTCGCGCTGACCCGGGTCGAGGGATCGAAGAAAGACCCTGCCAATCGTGATGCGATCCTCGCGGCAATGCTCAAGCGCGATTATGCCAGACTGACAGCGGAGCAACGCCTTGCGTATGCGCGTCTCATCCAGATCGTGCTCAAGCGATTTGGCGATCCTGACGACGCGACTCTCTCTGCCATTGCGGGCAAGCTCGACGCGGCTTATCCGGCGGAGTCTTTCGAGGAGAACTGGCTCCTCACCGAAACTCTGGCCTACTTGCAGGCTCCAAACACGGCAGCCAAGGCAATGGCCCTGATCAAGGCGGCTCCCAGTCAGGAGCCCCAGATGGAGTATGCCCGCAGTTTGCGTTTTTTGAAGACCGGTTGGACCAGCGATCTTCGTAAGCAGCAACTCGAATGGTTTTTGAAGGCCGCCAACTATAATGGCGGAGCGAGTTTTACCAAGTTCATCGAATTCATTCGTAACGACTCGCTCGCGACCTTTACCGATGCTGAGAAGAAAGAGCACGCCGAACTCATCGCGAAAAAGCCTGTCAGGAAAAGTGCCATCGAACTCTCCGGTGAAATTTTCGTGGGGCGCACCCCGACACTGTGGAAGCTTGAAGATCTCAGCAAAGCGGCCCAGAGCGGAATGAAGGGGCGCGACTTCGTGAAAGGGAAACAAATGTTTGCGGCTTCGGCTTGCTATGCCTGTCACCGGTTTGGAAATGCCGGAGGGATGACCGGTCCCGATCTGACCGGTGCCGGTGGTCGCTACAGCCCGCACGATTTACTCGATCAGATCATCAACCCGAGCAAGGAGATCAATGAGCAATTCGCGCCCATCATCGTCACCCGAAAAAATGGCGAAATTCTCAGCGGAGTGGTCGTCAATCTCAGCGGAGACAACGTGACGATCAATACCGATCTCAGCGATCCCAACCAGCGGGTGAATGTTGACCGTAAGACGGTGGAGAGCATTGAACCGAGCAAGGTATCCATGATGCCACCCAACTTGCTCATGATGCTCACCAAGGAGGAGATTCTCGATCTTGTGGCCTACGTCCTCAGCGCCGGAGACAAGAATCATGCGGCCTTTAAGAAGGACTAACGAGGCTCTTGTGTCAGTAGGCTGACATTTTAAGGGAGGTCCTACCTTTGGACGTTCACCTTCATGGGTCACCTATTGGTTCCGATAGGCACCCATTGCGGGGGCGTCCGGATTCACTTCCGGTCCAAAGTATCGCAGTAGAACGAGTGGTTCGGTTGTGCTGGTGTTCTCGAAAACAATCCCGGTTTGTGCCGCGCTCTCGGTGGCGAAAAATTCGTCCTCCGAGAGTTCGTTGAAGCGGAGAAGTTTGGGGCAGTTGAGCTTTAGCTTGTTCGCAAAGCCCTGACCTTGGACCACAATGGCAGAGTAGGCCCCGCTATCCTTGATCGTCACTTTGCCCAGAGGTTCCACCTGTCTCTTATACACATCTCCGAGCCCACGAGACCGAGGCTGATCTCG
>CAJXVQ010000489.1 GCA_913060685.1 uncultured Verrucomicrobiales bacterium | reverse complement strand
TCTACACAGAGTAGATCGTCGGCAGCGTCAGATGTGTATAAGAGACAGGTTCAGACACCTCTGGTAGATCCTAGACACTTTTCACCCACCGTAGAATCACCTCGGCGGAATTCACCGAGAACCCCGGCATTGCCGCGATCTGATCCACCGTCGCCTCCTTGATTCGCGCCACTGACCCAAACTTCTTGAGGAGCGACTTCTTCTTCGCCGGCGAGATCCCCGGACAATCGTCCAGCAAACTCTCCTTTACCCGCTTTCTCAAAAGCAACTCGTTGTAGCCGTTTGCAAAGCGGTGGGCTTCATCCCGAATCCGCTGCATCAACTTCAAGGCCCCGCGGTCGTGCGGAATCAAAACCGGCTCGCTGACACCCGGAAAAAAAATCTCTTCTCGCTGCTTCGCCAGTCCACAAATCGGCAACCCCGCCAAACCGAGTCGCTGCAATTCAGCCACCGAAACACTCAGCTGCCCCTTGCCACCATCCACAATGACAAGATCGGGCAAAGTAATCGGACTCTTTCCCTCCGCCGCCAAGCGCCGCAAGGTCTCCACCGCGCTTTCCTGAGTCGCCTCCGCCACCTCCGGATTGGCCTCCATATTCTCCTTGAGAATACGCCCATATCTTCTCCTCACGACCTCGGCCATACTCGCGAAATCATCCTGACCTTCCACCGTCTTGATGCGGTAACGTCGATAATTTTGATTGTCCGGTAAACCGTTCCGAAAGCGCACCATCGACGCTACAATATGTGTCGACGAAATGTTCGAAATATCGAAACACTCCATGATCGTCGGTGGACCATCAAGCGACAGCAAATCGCCCAACTCCGCGAGATCCTCCGTCGGCTGAACCGTCGTTGGCACTCCCCGCCCCCTCGTAAATTGCCTCGTCGGGCTCAGAGCCCGCTCCAAATTATGAATGACATCCCGTAATCGCGCCGCCTTTTCAAAATCCAGCTTCATCGCCGCCTGCTCCATCTCGACCTTCAGACTTTTGAACCGTTCCCGCTTTCCCTTCCCCGAAAGCAACTCACAAGCCTGATCCAGCTGCTCCAAATAATCCTCCCGCTCCACTTTCCCCACACAGGGAGCCATGCAATTCCGGATCACGTCCGCATTACAATGCTTATAGTCCTGCTCACCCGGACTTCTCGGTCGACAACTACGCAGTCCAAATTCCTTATTTAACCACGTCACCGTGGCCCTCACGGCTCCGGAATGTGCGAATGGTCCAAAATACCTCGCCCCATCCGCCTTTTTCAACCGTGTCGTGATAAACTTTGGCCAAGGATCATCCAAATTCACCTTCACCAAGAGAAAGCGCTTATCGTCACGTAAACTCACATTGTAGCGGGGGCGATATTGCTTGATCAGTTTGCCCTCCAATAAAAGCGCCTCTTGTTCGTTTCGGACCTCATGAACCTCAAAATCACAGATTGAGTCGATCAAAGCCCTCGTTTTACGGTCCGCCCGCTTCTTGCCTGATGGCATAAAATACGAGCTCAAGCGCTTTCGCAGATCCTTCGCCTTCCCTACATAAATAATCGACCCCAATCGGTCCTTATGCAGGTAAACTCCCGGCTTGTGAGAGACCTGCGCGAGGCGGGCGCGGAGTGAGGGAAGTTCGGACATTGACTGGAAGATTCTCGGCCTGAAACTCGTAATCCACCCGCCGGGTAAGTGCAACCCACCAGTTGCGGCGGCTTTTCCTGCACTTGCACCTGAATAATCTCTCGTTAGACTTCGACTAACAACTTCATGAAGATCTCCTTTCTCCTCGCACTCATCCTTGCACTGACCCCTTCCCTTGCCTCCGCACAGGAGGAGGTCGTCAACGTTGTAAAAGACATCACCATGGTCGAGATTCTCAAGAAGGGGGGCTGGGTCATGGGCGCGCTGATCGTTCTCTCCATTTTCACGGCAATGCTCATCTTGCTCTACTTCCTGACCCTCCGCCGCAGCACCGTGGTCTCAAACCGCTTCATGAATGCCTCGGAGGCCATGATTCGTAAGCGCGACTACCTTGGCCTCATTGCCTACTGCCATCGCCGAGGCGAAGCCGTGGCCCGCGTCACCCAAAAAACCCTCGATTTCCTCACCAAAAACCCCAACGCCAGCTCGCCCGAGATCCGCGAAGTCGCGGAAGCCGAGGGCAATCGCCAGGCCGGCATCCTCACCCAGCGCATCAGCTACCTTGCCGATATCGGTGGTATTGCCCCCATGGTCGGCCTCCTCGGCACCGTCATCGGCATGATCAAAGCCTTCATGGAAATCGCCAATGGGAATATCGAAGGCACCAAACAGCTCGAACTCGCCGCAGGTGTCTGGGAAGCCCTCATCACCACGGCGGGCGGGCTTGTCATCAGCATCGTCGCCATGACTTTTTACTCATTCTTCCGCGGTCGGGTCCAAAACCACACCGCTGAACTCGAAGCGGCAGGCACCCACATCCTCGCCCTCGTCGGCTCCCAACTCAATCAAAGAGAAGGCCTCGGCGCCGCCAGCCAGCCCCTCCGTGATGATTTCCCAATGCGCGACCTCTAAACCTCCACCTTTGAGCCAGCCATGCGCATTCGCGATAACAGTCCCCCACCCGCCAGCTTCCAGCTCGCGCCCATGATTGATATCGTCTTTCTCTTGCTCATCTTCTTTCTGGTCACCTACCAGATCACCGAGCAGGAAAAAGACCTTAAAATCGCCGTTCCCACCACCACCGAAGGATCACAAAAGGCCCGGGTGGCCAATAAAATCGTCATCAACCTCTCCGCCGAAGGTGTCATTACCATCAGCGGTAAGGTCTTCACGAAAGACGAACTCAGAGAAACGCTGGAACGCATTGTCAAAGCCGCCGAAGTTGCCAACAAAGGCGGTGCCGACCAACAACCGGTACGGATCCGGCTCGACCAGGACGGACGGAATCAACAAACCCTGGAGCTGGTTGACGAAATTCAGAAAGCCGGAATCTGGAACATTGATTTTGCGACGCGTTCGCCCAAGAAGCCCTAAATCCCCATGAATCCACGAGCCTTCATCTCTCTCCTGCTTGGGTTGGCTCTCCCGGCCCCGGGACAAGAGCCCGCGCCTCCCGCCGAAGAGGAAAAAGCCCCCCTCCGGGTTGATCCCGCTCGCGACCTCTACGACCTGGCAACGATCAACTACAGCGATGCCAAGAAGGAAAAGGATCCCAAGAAGAAGGAGCGAAACTTCCGCAGTGCGGCAAAAACCTTCACCCAATTTCTCCGTAAATTCCCGGCAGATCCCAAAGCACTCGAGGCTTGGTATTTCCTCGGGATGTCCTACCGCCAGATTGGCGAAGACAAAGCCAGTCGAAGCTGCTTTGAAACCGTTGCGACCAAGTGGCGCACTGGCAAATACGTCGAAGCCTCCGCTCTCTTCATCGCCTCCGATGACTACAAAGCCGAAGAATGGCGCGACGCTGCCAAGTGGTTTCAAATTGTCGCGAAAACCACCGCCAACAAGGAGATCGAACACCAATCGCTCTATCGGCGCTTCCTTTGCTATTACAAACTCAAAAGCAATTCCGGGATGCTTCTCAGCCTGAAAGCGGTTCTCGACAACGAAGGCAGCCCTTATGAAGAAACCGCCCGCCTTGCTCTTGCACGGCTCTATCGTGATACCAAAAGCACCCGACAGGCTCACGAGCAATTTGTCATTCTCGCCAAATCAAAGGACTCCAAAATCCGTAGCGAAGCGACTCTCCAGGCGGCCGTGACTGCCCAGGACCTGGGCGACGACAAGCTTTCCAAAATCTGGTTCAAGGAAACCCTCAAGAGTGCACAATCCAAGGAGGTCAAAGGCAAAACCCAGCTTGCCCTCATGAACCTCCACTACAAGGACAAGGAGTGGCAGTCCGTGATCGAGGCCTTCCGAATCGGAACTTATGAACTCGAGAAAGAGGCCGCCCTTCAACGCCTCATCATGGCCGCTAAATCCTACGAAGCTCTCGGCAGGAAAGACGATGTCAACAAACTCTACGAGCAGATCTCAAAACTCTCACCCGGATCGGCCAGTAGCTTCGAGGCCGCCTACCGTGTCCTCGTCCGCGACCACCAACGGAATGACCGCAAGTTTGCCGGCACTGCGGAATCGTTCCTGGCAAACTACGCCGCGAAGAAAGAGAATGACCCCAAAATCCACTCGATTCGCCTTCTCCTCGCCGAACACTACTACGGGGCAAAGGACTACCAAAAAGCGATCGGCCAATATCGGCTTCTCAATCTTAAATTGGTGGATTCCTCAAATACCCTTGGTGTCCGTTATCACGTTGCAAAATCACAACTCGCACTAAAAAACGAGAAAGGTGCCCTTGCGGCCATCTCCGCTTTCATCTCCGAGTTTCCCAATGCCAAGCAGAGCCTGCCGCTCAGATTGGACCGCGCCGAACTCCTCAATTCAAAAGGCCGCGAAGCCGAAGCCGTTGGCGATTACGAAGCCATCCTCAGGAGCACGAGCGACCAGAAGCTCAAAAAGATCCTCATCCTCCGCCTCGCTGCCATCTACAAGGAGCAAAAGGACTGGAAAAAATTCGCCACGATGCAGGAGAAGCTCCTCGTCCTCCCCGGCTTGGATCAAAAGACCCAGGCTTCCGCCAACTACTGGCTCGGATGGAATGAGTTAAAACTCAAAAACACCGCCAAGGCCGAAGGCTTCCTCCGCAAGGCCCGAACCCTCGACCCCAAGACCTTCACTGCGACCGTTGCTCCTATCCTCATCAATAGTGCCTATAAAGCAGGTGATTTGGAGCTCCTTGAGAAAGAAATCAATCTGGCACGCAGGGATTCTCCAAAAACCAAACTCCCGTCCGCCATCCTGCAATGGCTGGGAGCCACCCTCGCAAAAGAGGGTCATCACGAACGGGCCTGGCCGCTTCTTGACGAGGGCTTGAAGGAAAAAGAGAAGCCGGCTTCTTCTCTTCACTGGAAGCTCTACACCACCTCCTCACTTGCCCTCAAGCGCAACGCCGACGCCCTTCGTGGAGCCGAGACTCTTCTTACTCTTGAGAAAAACGCCTACCGTAAAGCGGAAGCTCTGCATCTCAAGGGACAGGCGCACACCGCCCTCAAACAGTTCGACGAAGCCCGCCAGGCGATCTCCGATGCGCTCGACCTTCGTCCCCAGGGCGACCTCGACATCCGCCTCCGTATCTTCGCCGGCGACATCGACATCGCAGAAGGCAAACCCGGCGACGCCATCCGCCACTATACCTGTCTCTTATACACATCTCCGAGCCCACGAGACCGAGGCTGATCTCG
>CAJXVQ010000488.1 GCA_913060685.1 uncultured Verrucomicrobiales bacterium | reverse complement strand
TCTACACAGAGTAGATCGTCGGCAGCGTCAGATGTGTATAAGAGACAGATCATAGATGATCAGGGGCACTCTCGTGGATTCCTCCATCGGCAGAACCTTGGAACCGTAACCGTGTGACCCGCAAATGAAGCCATTGTCGCTCGTATAGATAATCACGGTATTTTCCGTCACCCCCTGCTCTTCCAACTCCTTCCGGATCATTCCCAAGGCCACATCGATGGCATAAATCTGCTGATTGTAGATCGCCATAACCTCGTCGTATTTCTTGTCATACCCCCACGACTCAAACCTCTCATATTGCCGCCCCTCCTTACTCTGGGCCGCAAGATGCTCGCCATATCTCCGACCGTAGTTCGCGGGCCTCGTGAAAGTCTTCCCTCGATACACATGGTCAAATTTTGGGTCCGGAGTGGTCGGTCGGTGCGGTGCTTTAAAGCTGATCGAGAGACAAAAGGGCTTCTCCTTCTCGACCGATTTACGAATGACATCACAGCCGAAAGCTCCGTAAGACAAGGTCGAATGCGGGTATTCCTTCGCATACTTTTTCATCGAAGGATTCTTCGCGGTCTCGAAATTGGTCTGTCCTTTCCCTCCGCCGTAAAAGTCAAACTCATCCTCGCAAATCCCCTTCCCCTGAACCACGATTCCAAACTTCCCCGCGAAGCCCGTCAGGTATCCCGCCTCCCGCAGCATCACCGGGTATGACTTTTCCCAAAGATCCGCACTCAGATCACCATGAACAAAATTGCACCCGGTTTTGTATTCGTATCTCCCCGTGAAAACATTCGCCCGGCTCCCCATACAAATCGCCGTCGTGTCATAATGACGATCAAAGATCATGCCATCCCGCGCCAACCGATCCATATTCGGAGTCTGCACGTCCTTGTTTCCGTAACACCCCATCGAGTAGGTGTTTTGATCATCCGCCATCAGAAAAATAATATTGGGCCGCTTGACCTCCTCCTCCGCCAAGATCCGGGCAGCAAGAAACAATACGAGAAGTGCGATTTTCATTGGGCGATTGTTATGACGGTATCCTGACGCCAAGCCAAGAGAGATCGCCCACGATCCACTCTCCATGAGGCGATTTCATCTCTGATGGCGTAAATCGTGCACGAACCCGGCCCATGTCCGGGCTCCAAACTCTTCTCAAGCAAAAGTCCGGACCACTGACCTCGGAGCTTCTCCTGCGGCCCAACGACTTCGGGCTCGGAATGCTCCCGTGCAACCTGGAGACCGACTCCACCACGACCTCGGTATGTGGCTTCTGCTCGACCGGCTGCCAGCTCAAAATTCACCTACACGAGGGCGAAGCGACCGGCCTCACCCCGGCGCCCGATTACCCCGTTAACCTCGGTATGGCCTGCCCAAAAGGATGGGAAGCTCTCGCCATCCTCGATTCACCCGACCGCGCAACGACGCCCCTTTTCCGGGGTGAAGAAATCACGTGGGAGAAGGCGGCACAAACTTTCACCTCCGGGTTCAAGAAAATCCAAGAGGAACACGGGAAGGACTCCGTCGCCTTCATCTCCACCGGCCAAATTGCCACGGAAGAAATGGCCTTCCTCGGAGCCTTCGCCAAGTTCGGAATGGGTATCAAGCACGGTGATGGCAACACCCGGCAATGCATGGCCACCTCGGTCGTCGCTTACAAGCAGGCCTTTGGCTTCGATGCCCCGCCCTATTCCTACGCCGACTTCGAGGAATCCGACGTCGTCATCCTCATCGGCTCCAATCTCGCCATCGCCCACCCTATTCTCTACCAACGCCTCGCCCGAAATCAGAGAAACCCCGAGATCATCGTCATCGATCCCCGCGCCACCGAGACCGCTCAAATTGCCACCGACCACCTTGCCCTCAAGTCGAAAGGCGACCTCCCGCTTCTTTACGCCCTCGCCCACTGCATCATCCGCGATGGCCGCCTTGACCAAGCCTTCCTCGACGAGCACACCGAGGGCTTCGAAGACTTTGCGACCTTCGTTAAAGACTACTCGCCAGACGTCACCCGCAACAAAACCGGAATCGCCCGCCACCGGGTCGAAGCCCTCGCCAAGCTCATTTCCACCCCCGGCAAACGCGTCTCGATGTGGTGGACGATGGGCGTCAACCAATCTCACGAAGGAGTCCGCACCGCCCAGGCCATCATCAATCTCTGCCTCATGACCGGGAACATTGGCAGACCCGGAACCGGCCCAAATTCCATCACCGGACAATGCAATGCCATGGGTTCCCGCCTCTTCTCGAACACCACCAACCTGCTGGGCGGACACGATTTTGGGAACCCCGCGCATCGTAAAAAAGTCTCAAGCATTCTCGAAATCCCCGAAGATCGAATCCCGAACGAACCAAGCTGGGCTTACGACCAGATCATCGACGGCATTGACTCCGGAAAAATCAAAGGCCTCTGGATCATTGCCACCAACCCCGCCCACAGCTGGATCAATCAGGACCGCTACACCGAACTACGAGAGAAGCTAGACTTCCTCGTCGTCCAGGACATGTATCACACCACCGAGACCGCCGGCACTGCCGATCTCCTTCTCCCCGCCGCTGCATGGGGTGAGAAAAGCGGAACCTTCATTAATAGCGAACGGCGCATCGGCACCCACAAGCAAGTCCGCCGCGCCCCCGCAAATGCCCTGAGCGACTTCCGCATCTTCCAACTTCTCGCCCACACCTGGGGAGTCGGTGAAATGTTCGCCAAGTGGACTGACCCCGAGGCTGTCTTCGGCATCCTCCAGCAACTCTCCGCCGGTCAACCTTGTGACATCACCGGGATCAAGGGTTATCGGGAACTGGATGAGGAAGGTGGAATTCAATGGCCCAAAACCACCGACTCGTGCGAGCGGGAGCGACGCCTCTTTGAAGACGGAAAATTCCACACGCCCTCAGGAAGAGCAAAGTTCCTTTTTGACCCGCCGTCCTCGCTTCCGGAACCAACCACCAACGCCTTCCCTTACACCCTGCTCACCGGACGGGGCACCAGCGCGCAATGGCACACCCAATCGCGCACCAGCCAGAGCGCGGTCTTGAGAAAGCTCTACCCGGCTACGCTCCTGCTCGATGTCAATCCAGCCGACGCCGAAAAGCTCGGAATCAAGGACCGCGATCCCGTCACCATCTCCTCCAAGCGAGCAAGTATCACCGCCCTCGCGCACGTCACGACCTCCATCAATCCCGGTGAGGTCTATCTCCCCATGCACGAGCCGAATGTCAATCGCCTCACCTTCCCGGCCTTCGACCCACATTCCCGCCAACCAAGCTACAAAGCTTGCGCCGTGAACATTTGTGCCGAAGGAGTAAGCCAATAAGTGTCACCTCAAATCGGCTTCCCGCATTCCTGGCAGAACTTGGAATCCTCCTCGTTCAATTTGCGACAACTGCCGCATCTCACCATGACCACCTTTTCGGTCTTTTCTTTGCCACCACCCAGCTCCGCCTCATCAAGGGCATCCTTGACCATTCCACCCGCCATTCGACTATAAGGCTCGAGTTCGGAACGGGCCCGCTCCGGGTCCAGAATCATACCGGAACCCGCCGCTCCACCCGCCCTCTTACTTCGTTTTGAGATAGAGCCTCGTCTTATCCGTGAATGGCGAAATCTTGAAGCCATCTTCAAGCGCAACTGCCTTCATCGAGATGACGATCTGGTATTCCTCAAAAACACCTCCACTAAACTGCTCGTCTTTCGTGCCCTGAAGTTTTGAGGAGGTTACTTTGCATGAGTCCTTCGGAAGCCCGGTCACTGAGACAGGCCGGGGAGCGTCCGCGAAAAGCCCGTCCGAGTGCTGATTGTTGATCCACTTCTTAAGATCCTTATCCGTCGTCGAATCCTGAAATTGATAAATCTTACCCGTGACGGGAAAACTCTTGTCCTTGTTCCCTATCGAAAGAGTCAGGATCACCCCCTGATCCGCGAGCTTGTAAAACAACAGGGTATCACGGAAGCCCAACATCCCCTGAAAGACTTCCTGCTTCGTCGCTTTCTTGAGATCCAGAATTTTGGGTTTCACAGGTGCTTTGACCAATTCCATCCCATTCGGAAGGAGAGGTTCATAGGATTTTCCATCCCCACCGGTCAGGTAGAGAGTGATGCGGTCACCTTGCTTGGGGACCCAATCCTGACCCTGTAAAGACGGGATCCTGGTAGATCGCTGCCACGCCTTCACCTCGATCTTTGTCTCCGGCTTGATCACCCCGCCCTTCTCCACCGCATCAACAAGAACCGTAAGCGTGTGGCGGGTCGTGCCCAAACCAGGACCTTTCTCAACCGTCGATTGATGAAACTTTGAGACCAAAGCCACCACCGTCCCGGAGACGACATGTTCGGCTTCTTTCGTTCGGGCCTCCTCCGACATCGGAGCCTTGGCCCCCCATCCAGGAGATGCCACAAGGGACAACAGTCCGGTCACCAAAAATACTGCCGCGCGCGTAGGGTTCAAGTTCATCACTCGTAGGAAACCCCAGTCGAGTCATCCTTGGAAGAAATTCCAAAAAAAAT
This sequence comes from uncultured Verrucomicrobiales bacterium, assembly GCA_913060685.1. Lineage (GTDB taxonomy): Bacteria > Verrucomicrobiota > Verrucomicrobiia > Verrucomicrobiales > Akkermansiaceae > SW10. Next base: position 770 of record CAJXVQ010000488.1, on the reverse strand, counting down.
TGAGGCTTAGGCATCGTGAATATCATTGCCCTATCTCAAAACCTTCCACATAATCGCGTGAAATCGATTTACCTAGCATCCACAAAGACTTATGATGACCAAAGGAATTCTTGCGCTCGCCACTCTTGCCGCCACAGCAGGACCCGGGCAATCCGCCACCGTTCGCTTTATTGAAATCACTTCTCTCCCCGGCGCAGGTGGGACGGGTGGCTCGGGTGCCTTCTTTCATATTGGCGAAGTGGAAGCCTTTCTCACGACCACCACGCCCGCCGCTGGTCTCGATAATGCCAATGATCTTGCTCTCGCCTCCGCCGGAGCATCCGGATCCACAACCTCCGGCACAGCCCAGCATGGTGCTGATGCCGCACTCGTAAACGGAGTTGCGGATACTGGAGCTACCACATGGTCACGCAACGTCACGGTATCCCTCGAAGCCACCGCCCTGATCGATCTTGGAGGCTCATTTGATATCGGCACCGTCCGGGTCTGGCAACGCGCAGATGGTTGCTGCCAGGACCGCTTGCGTAACTTCACCGTAAATCTGCTCGAAGACGACGGATCCGGCCAAGTCGGCCAAATGGTGGAGTCCTTCATCCATTCAGGTCAAGTCGCCACAAACAGTTTCGCGACCTTCACCACCGTCCCCGAACCATCCACGAGCGTCTTGGGATTACTCGCCGGATTACTGGTAATCCGCCGCCGCAGATAAGTGCAAGGCCTTCAAAGCCACCGATTTTTCAAAACCCGCCCCGGAATCACCCGGAGTGGGT
>CAJXVQ010000487.1 GCA_913060685.1 uncultured Verrucomicrobiales bacterium | reverse complement strand
CGAGATCAGCCTCGGTCTCGTGGGCTCGGAGATGTGTATAAGAGACAGGTCGAACCTTCCTCAATCGCCACCTCAAAATCGCCACTCATGCCCATGCTTAAGCCGGGGAACTTCCGCCCGGCCCGTTTCCCGAGATCTTCTTGAAGCTCGCGCACCTTGGCAAACCACGGACGGGCATCTTCCGGGGTCTCAACGCGCGGCGGAAGACACATCAATCCCTGCCAATCCAGATTTTCCATTGTGATAATCTCATCCAAACTCTCCTGGAGTTCATCTGGAGAAAAACCATGCTTACTCTCCTCGGCCCCAATATTGACTTCCAAAAAGACACGCGGCTTCAGCTCCAATTCTCCCGCCACGCGATCGGCAAACCGCAACAGCTTCAGTGAGGAAAGACTGTGCACCACTGGAAAAAGCGACAGCACTTTGCGGACTTTGTTTCGCTGTAAACTGCCGATAAAATGCCACTCCAAAGCCGATGGCAGAAGTGGGATCTTTTCCTCACCTTCTTGCAATCGGTTCTCACCAAACATGAGGTGCCCGGTATCCGCAGCCTCGCGGACAATGTCCGCCGGCCAGGTTTTTGAAACGACAAGCAGTTCGACTTTATGATCAGATTTGGCAGCAGCCGCATCAACCCGGCCTTGAATCACTGCTAAATTTTCCGCGATATGCGACATGGAAATTTACTCACTGCGCTCGAGAACACCGGCCAATTTACTGGCCTTCACCGCGCTGACCAAGTCACGCAGGACCGACAGGCCCTCGCGCTTTGTGGCGTCGATACCGCTGGGCCACTCCGGGGTGTCGTCCAAATCAGCAACCGCATCTTTCGCCTGACGCATATGACGCTCCGAGTCATTCTCCAAATTTACCTCGGGTAATTTCTCCAGATTCACATCGTCCAAAGTGAGACGATACATTTTAAAAGTCTCTTCATCGTCCTTTTCAAGCTCGGCAAAACGCTTGAGACGCTCGCCATTGCGGGCCTTGCGTCGCTTGTCAGCCTCCGCGATTTCCTCTCGACGCTTCTCAATGTTCAGGGACACTTTGTTCTCTTCCATCCGCTTTTCAAGACGGATGGCGTCATCCAAGGTATAGGAAAAATCCTTACTCCCTTTCACTCGCTTCGAGCTCTTGTCAGCCAACATCGAAAGGAAAAGATTCTGTCGATTATAGGGCTTCAGATCACGGGCACGGCGGATTTTATCATGCGCCAGAGCATGGTCGGAATATTTCTCACCGACCTCCAGAGCATCGCGAATCGAAGGGAGAATGATGTCCGGGACAACACCCATCTTCTGAGTCGAACTTCCGGCCACCCGGTAAAACTTCTGAATTGTGAGTTTCACCGCTCCAGCCCGGTCGGCGTTTGCCAATGGGGGCATGAAACGACCGATCTCAAGTGGCTGCTGCACCGTCCCCTTGCCGTAGGTCGAAGACTCACCAACGATCACCGCACGGTTGTAATCTTGAAGAGCACCGGCAAGGATTTCACTGGCTGAAGCACTCCCTTTGTCGGTTAAAATCACGATGGGACCATCATACAAAGGCCTCCGGAAAGGTGATTTCAAAGACTCAATATGGCCGCTCGTGGTCTTGATCTGAACGACCGGCCCGGTTCCGACAAAGAAACCAGTGATCCGGCGAACTTCCTCAAGAGAACCTCCACCATTTCCTCTCAAATCAATGGCGAGACCATCAATGCTCTCTTTGTCCAATCGTTCCATCAGGATCTCGAGATCACGTGAGACTCTGACATCGCGATCTTCCGGGTCGAAGTAGAAGGAGGGCATCTTAATCACCCCGAGCTTCATTTTATCGTCCCCCTTGTTGTATTCAATGACCTCTGCAGTCGTGAGCTCATCCTTCATCGTCACCTGCTCTCGCTTGATTACGATGATCCGGGTCTCTCCGGCAGCACCACCGGCCGGCTCTACCTTGAGGCCCACTCCGACACCTTCCTCACCGCGGATCATCTCTACGACCTTATCGAGTGGCATGAACATAATGTCGACCCAGTTTCCGTCGTTCTTGGAATCAACACCGACAACGCGATCCTTGAGCTGAAGCTGCCCCTGCCGATCGGCTGGTCCGTTATTGACAATTCCTTCAATCTTGGTCGCGCCATCGTCTTCCGCACGCAGAAGTGCCCCGATTCCAACCAGTCTGTTCTGAATATTGACGCGGAACTGCTGAAGCTCGCGGGCACTGAAATACTCCGAGTGTGGGTCATGGGCCCGTGCCACCGCACTCAAAAAGTAATTGGCAATGTCTTCCTCATCGGTCGCCTCGATCGTTTTGAAAAATCGATCGTAACGCTGAGAGATCTTCTCTTTCGCCAATGGCTGGTCCTTAAGCGGGTTTTCTTTCCCCTGCTCCTTTGCGCGACGGGCGATTTCCTGGCGTCTCAGAGTCTCTCCAAGGAGAGCTTCCTTAAGTTGAAGCCTCCAGAGGTTCTTGGCCTCGGCGGCATCAGCAGGCCACTTGGCATTTTCCCGGTCCCGCTCGATAAATTCGTCCTTGGTAAAGGAAAATTCATGATCATCCAGCAATCCCTTAACAACCGCGGCGCGCTCTGCGACTCTGGTTTGGTATTGCACATAGATTTCCGTGGCGGCTTCCATGGACTCTTTGGAAAGGAGTAAGTCATCTAATTTGGTCGCATACTTTTCCTCAAGAGCATCAATATCGGCTTGCTCAAAATAAAGCCGGGACGGGTCAAGATCTCCAATGAAGTCATTAAAAATGCGCTTGCTGAGATCATCATCGAGAGGCAGGCGCGCATAGTGCCCATTCAGAAGCATGCGGGACATCTCCCTGGCCACCAAATTAAAATCGGCAGCCATCGTCGAACAGCTGGGAAGAAGCCACAGCACAAAGACCGGGGCAAGGAAACGCATCAAAGTTTTCTTCATAAAATATCGTAAAAAATTTGGAACCTCTAGGACTCCTCGCGGTTGACTGTAGTCTACAAGCGACGATCAGCGATGAGATTTTTTCTTTCCTTTTCGATTTCTTCCGCAAGCCAAGACTGGAATTCTTTCACTTGGGCCAAAATTTCAGGAGGAGTATAGAATACGCCATTCACTTCCGAGGTGAGCAACTGGCGGGCCCGCTCGCTTGGGACAGGTAAAACTCCCAGCTTTAGCGTGATTTTGATGATCTCGTCCCCACGCTTCACCTTCAAGACGATTTGAGAAAGTGGGGGATGTCGTTGAATTTCAGCAGCGACCTTCGAGGTGAGATCAAAACCACCAAGAACATCCCAATCATTGATTTTCAAAACAATGTCACCCAGCTTCAATCCGCTAGCCTCAGCCGGCGTTCCCAAAACGACCCTGTCAATTCGCACGCCCCTTGCAACATCTTCCTTCTCCGGTAACTTTCCCTGTTGACCATCCTTTCCCTCGTAATAAGGCATCATCACAACCCCAACATATCCTTTCGGCTGAAAATAAGCTCTTTCGAGGAGAGGAATCAGGCGGGCCTTCATCTCCGGACTGGCAGGCTTGAGAAACTTTTCTAGCAACCGTTCCTTGGCACCTTCATGGTTTGCCACCACCCACTCGGCAATTGCTTTCTGAACCTGTTCGCGCTCCTCGAAGGAATCTGCGGACAGCCTCTCGAGGGATGGCATTTCCTTTGCCGAACCTGCGTTGGCCAGGGCACTGAAGAGGATGAGAACGAAGATCTTCATGTTGGGCGAACCTAATCCTTCCGATTCACAGAATCAATCCCTCAAAACAAAAAACGGACCACCCGTTCAGGGAGGCCCGTTTTGAAAGATTGATTCTGTGATTACTTGTTCCAGAGATTACCTTCCGGCACCTCGACGACGTCCCGACTGTAGACCAAAACAGCCTTATGTTCCTGGCGCCTAAGATCATAGACATAAGCTTTACCATTTCGATAAAGTTTCACTCGATTCATGGCAGCATACGGAGTTTCTCCACCAGCAGACTGAACGGCTGAATATAAAGTCATCCCCTTAATCCATGGCTTCTGTCCGGGTGATCTTACCTGACCGCCAACCGTAAATGACTGACTGTCATTTGCTACATCATCCGCACTACTGAAAACCTGAAATACCGGGCCGGTATAGATTTCCGCAGCCTTGTATTTATTGGCAATGCTCACCGCCAAGGCAGATTTCGTCAATCCAGATGCTTTCACGCGACCGATCTTCCACATCGTAATGTATCCGGCAGAAGATACCGAGTAGTTGGCATCCAGACGTCCTTTCTCAGCAACAGGGACACCTGAAATCGAGATTGTAAGGGCTTGGTCCGGGCGAATGGTCTGAGCATTCACCGATGCCAGGCCTAGAACGGCTATGATAATTGTAAGGATTGTTTTCATTCTTATTAATTTTAGGGGTTGTGGAACTTGCGCTCCGGTTAGGGTGATTTTTTAGTAGAGGTCCTCGCTTGAGGACGACTTACGGGAAGTTTTCGGCTCCGACTTTGACTTCGACGACTGGTGAGCCGTCATGGCCTGTGGCGTTGAATTTTCCTCCAGCGCGCTGGGAGCGTAGTAAGTGTAGTAGCTTGTGTAATACTGATACTGACTATCGCTTCGGACGTCGACGTTGTTAAGAACAACCCCGATCACTTGTCCACCAACATTCTCCACAGCTTGCTTGACCCGCATCAGCATGTTCCGTGGAAGTTTGCGGTGCTGGACAACAACCATTGTCAGATCCACTTCGCTCGCAAGAACCGCCGCGTCACTCACACCCAGAATTGGAGGGGAGTCAACAAGGACCAGATCAAAGCGCTGCTTAACATCTTGAATCAGCTCGGACATCCGGCGGGAGTTCAGAATTCCGGCAGCATCCGCAGGAAGAATACCGGAAGGCAGGAAGTAAAGATTGTCAACCGGGGTCTGGAGGATGACATCCTCAAGAGCCAAATCCGTAGTTAGATAATTGGTCAAACCCACGGAGTTGTTGATGTCAAAGAAGGTATGCAGACGCGGACGACGAAGGTCGGCATCGATCATCAAGGTTGTGTAACCCCCCTGGGCGCAAACGTAAGCAAGATTGACAAGAGTCGTTGACTTGCCTTCACCTGCTCCACCGGAAACGACAGTGATCGAATTATCGTCCGGGTTCTTCCGGTTGAATTCAATATTGGTTCGCAGGATTCGATAGGCCTCGGCATCAGGACTCATACCGCTCTGCTTGTGAAGGATTCCCACGTCCTTGGGAATCACGGCGAGAACAGGCACCTGGAGGCTGTCTCTTATACACATCTGACGCTGCCGACGA
>CAJXVQ010000486.1 GCA_913060685.1 uncultured Verrucomicrobiales bacterium | reverse complement strand
GTCGGCAGCGTCAGATGTGTATAAGAGACAGTTCCTGCGTCGCCGGTGCGGTGCCAGATTTCCCCGTCGATTTTGACCTTGGTATCGGTATCTCCGCGACCGTCGAGGTAGCCTTTTAAGACATGGTTGCCGGTGACGAGAATTTCGTCGTCCATGATTTGGAGTGAAATTTCGGCGACGGGTTTTCCGGCAGGGAGGCCGCCGCCTTCCCGAATGATTCTTTGAACCTCCGGATTGAGGTCGGATCCCTGGAAATGAGCGATGGGTTCGGCTTCGGATGAGCCATAGACGGCGTGGGATTTTTTGGGGAAGCGCGAAAGGAGGTCGGGGAAGACCGGAGCTCCTCCAGTGTAGAGTTCGATCAGAGTCTCGAAAAACTCATCGGGCATTTTTTCGAAGAAGGCCGGGGAGGCCGTGCAGCGTGTGATTTGATGTTGGCGGAGTTGGTCGAGAATGTTGGAGACGTGGGGGAAGCCGGGTTTGGTGAGGTCGGTATCGGCAATCACGCTGGTGATTCCGTGAGAGAGATTGGAAAGGAGAAAGACCGGGAGGGAGACGAGATCGATTTGGCCGGGTTGGAGGTTGAGGCTGGGGCCGAGGGTTTTGTCTTGAGCGAGGAGGAAGCCGTGACTTCGGACAATGCCTTTCGGGGTGCCGGTGCTGCCGCTGGTAAAGGTGATGAGGGCGGAGGCATCGGGTGGGAGATCAATGGGAGAGCAGGGGGAGGCTTTGGGATTCCAGCGGTGGGTAAAGGGGAGTTTTGGACCGGTAGAGAAAGCGTTCGTGAGCTGGCGATATTTGAGCCGAAGGAGTTGGGCTTTCGGGCTCCCGATGAAGGCCTTTGGGGGAAGCCAATTGAGGCACTTTTTGATGAAGTCGGAACCTTTTGCGGGATCAACGAGGATGACGACGAGTCCGGCGTGGAAACAACTCAGGAGGATCTCGTACAATTCGATGGTGATTGGATGAAGGACGAGGATGTGATCGCCTACTTCGAGACCCTTTTTTCGGAGGAGATCGGCTCCGCCTTGGACGCGGGCGTTGAGTTCTCCGAAGGTGATGGCTCGATTGCTGTCGATGATCGCAATACGATCAGCTTTTTGGGCGTTAAGTTTTTCGACGAGATTCATAGTTTTTTTGCAAAGAGGGCGTAGCGGCGGAAGACTTTGGCATTGAAACGGGTGCTGATGCGGAGGGATTGGTTGTCTTCTCGTTGGAGGGCGTGGATGGCTTGGCTGAAACCGGCTTTGCGGGCGCGGTCTTGGATGCGTTCGACGAGGAGGGTTCCGAGTCCGGCGAAGCGGCGCTCGGGGAGGACGGCGAGGGTTTTGACGATAAAGCGGTTTTGATCAGGATAGCCAAAAACGAAGCCGACGAGTTGGTTGTCGTGTTCAGCGAGGAAAGCGCAGTCGGAAGTGAGGTGTGATTTGAAGGCAAGGTATTGGGCGAGGAACTCTGATTCGGAGATGGGCGTGTAGAGAAAATTATCGACGAAAGCACGTGTGCTGAGTTTGTAGATGGCGCGGAGTTCGTCTTCCAAATGGGTGAGATTGAGGGGACGAATGTTGATCTGTGAAAGGCGTTTTTCGAGACGGGAGAGATCGGGGGAGGGACTATCGAGATCAATGAGAGATGAGGTGTATCGAGCGAGGATCTGGTAGCCGGAGTCGAGGAGGAGCTTGCTAGCTTCGGGTGGAGTTGTGGGTTCGAGGAGAAAGGGTGGGGAGCCATCGGATTCGATGACGGCGCGGTGGGTTCGCCAGGTGTTGCCCTCCATGGGGGCGATTGCGAGGGAGCAACCTTGGGCGTGAAGGTAGGCTTCGGCAGCGGTGATCTCGGCTACGGTTGAAGGGACTCCGAAGGATCCAATGGTGTGATTTTGAAAGGTGGGGGGATTCTTCCACCAGAGGCCGAGCTTGTCGTTGAGAATGTGGTCGGGTGGGGTCATGGGATAAGCGCAAGGAGTGAGAAAAGAAGAGCGAGAATTGCTTGTTCGGGGCGTTTGAGAGCGCGGGTGAAGGGGATGGAAATAATGAGGGCGATCACCGCGATGGGAGTGAACCACCACTGGAAACAAACAATTCCAATGATCGAAATTTTGAGTGTGGCGATGAGGAGGCCGGAAGGAAGTTGGAGGTGGGCGCGGGTGACGGAATGGAGGAAGGCCGCTTGAGCCATGAGGGTGAGGGTGAAGCCGTGGAAGCAGGTTTCGGCCGGGAGGTCAGAGTTGTGTTTTAGGGTGACCCAAACAAGGCCGGGGAGGGCGATGGCCGCGATGCAGTCTGCACTGTGTTCCATTGACGCAAGTGCGGGGCAGCGCCAGGTGGTTGCAAGATGAATCATGAAAAGGAGGGTGGGTGGAATGAGATAGTGCGGTCCCCCAAGGGCGAAACTCAGATAGACGAAGATGGTGGCACTGAGGAGGCCGCCGCCATTGAGACTGGTGATGCGACGGACGGAAAAAAGGATGAGGCTCAGGACCGCGAAGAGGACGATGCGGAGGAGTAGGTCACTCGAGGAAAGTTCCCGGAGAAAAAAGATCAGTCCGGCGACGGCGATTGGAAGGATCAGATTATCGGTTCCGGCGCCAAGAATGCCTTCGGCCATGGTGGCAACGAGGGCCACGACGACTGCAATCAAAAATGCCGTGAGCGGATCACTGCTCAGTCCGGCAATCCAAACGATGATGAAGCTGACGACAAAGACCGCGAGTGAGCCTTCGAGAGATTTTTGTCCGGCATTGGTGTTGTAGATGTGTTTGCCAAAACGTTTTCCGATGAGCGCTCCGGCTGTATCGGCGAAGGTAAGGATACTGATGGCGGGGAAGTAAATGCCGAGATCTCCGTTGGCGAGGCGGAAGACGATCGCGACGCCAATGGGAAAGAGGAGTTCGCCAAATGAAAGTCGTTCGATTCCATGGAGGACCTTGCCGAGTGGTGGTTTCATCCAACGGATGGCCAGGAGGGTGGTGACGGCGAGGGTTGCAAGTAGATCGACGTGCCAGTTCGTGGAGAAGAGCCAAGGGAAGGTGAGGCAGATGATGCCCATGCCGAGGTGGACGGACTTGCGGCTTGCTTCAGGGGTGAGCGGAAGCTTGTGGATGAGGGCAAGGAGAAGACCGAGGGAGAGGACGACTAGGAAAACACTGAACATTGAACATCTAACATTTAACTTCGAGAGAGAGGGGGGAGAACTTCGAACGCCGAACGTCCAATTCAGAAGTTTGAATGGCTTGGTTAGTGGTGGTGGGTTGGGGGATACGCAGATTTAAGTCCACGCTCTGTGATTTCTTCGACGATGAAGCGGGAGTAGAAGAAGGCCCGATCCTGATGGAAAAGGTCTTCCGATTCGGTCGGGAGATGTTTTATACGGGGAGAGTTGGATTGGCGGGGGGCGAGCATGTTCCAGTAGGCGAGGCGGGCGCCGGGTTTGGAGGCGTTCGCGATTTTTTCGAGGAGAAGTGCGGTGGCCTTTTCGTTCATATACTCGAAGATGTCGCTGAGGTTGAAGGCGTCGAATTTTTCGGAGCCGAGGGTTTCTTCGAGTGGGGATTCGATGATGGTGAATCTGTTTTTCTGGAGAGCGCTACGAATCTTATCGTACGATTCGCGTTGGAGGGCGAGGGGGAGGACTTTGCCGTATGTGCCGGTGAGGATCCAGTGGAGATAGGGGTTTTGAGACGGGTCAAGGGTGGTGAGAGCATATTTTGTTCGGTCCAGGATGCGGTCGGCAACGGAGCCTTCGACGTAGTCAAAAAAGGCGGGGTCACGTCCAAGGCGGCCCATGACGAAGCGGGAGAAGAAGGCTTTGAAGATGAAGCGCCAGCGGCGGTTGTTCCAGATGTGGTTGTAGAAGTCTTCTCGCTCGGACTGTGTCTTGGCTTGGAGGAGTTGGGTGATGCGCTTTTTGTTGTGGGCGAGGGGAATGACGCGGGAGCGGAAGAGGTTGAAGTAGCGCTCGAACTTCCCGGTGGAAGTGAGGACGGTTTTGAGAAAGTCGGGGTAATCGAGGTTGAGGTAGGCGTTTTGGCGGAGTTTGATACACTGGATTTGGGCCGGGTTCATTTCGACTGCGGTGACGTGGGAGGCACCGGCGGCGAGGAGGGCGAAGGAGTTGTCGCCTGCGGAGCCGATCGAGAGGCAATTGCGGTCTTTGGGGAGGAGGGCTTTGACGAGGATGTCGGCGTCTTCCCAGCATTGACCGTAACGGACTTGGGAGAAGTCGGCGCGAGATTGGATTTCGGTTTTCATGGGGGCCTCGGTTGAGGGATGGTCTCACGCAGGGGAGCGGAGCAGCAGAGGTTCTTTAAGACTTTGTTGAGGGGGCTTGATCGGGACTGGGCATGCTGCTCAAGAGGGTGACTTGACCGGTTCGGCCGTTCATTTCGATTTGGTCGCCGGTTTTGAGAGTTTTTGTGATGTTTGAGAGAGAGACGATGCAGGGGAGGTCAAGTTCCCGGGCAACGATAGCAGAGTGGGAGAGAAGGCTGCCGCGCTCGACGAGGAGGCCGGAGGCGGCCGGGAAAAGGACGACCCAACCGGGATCGGTTTGGGTGGCGACGAGGATTTCGCCTGGTTGGAGGGTGGCTTCGCGTGGATTGGTGACGACGCGGACGGGGCCTTTGACGATGCCGGCGCAGGCTCCAATTCCTTGGAGATCGGACTCAGAGGAAGTGGAGGGAGAATCGGATTCGAAGGTTTTGTGCCGGTGGAGGGGGCCTCGGGTGGTGAAGCGGTCGGGTGGAGGGTCGCTCGCTTGGTAGAGTTGCAATTCAGATTTTCGAGCAGCGACGAGGGCTTTGAGGGCTTGGGTTTTTCCGGTTTCGAGGACTTCGTCGAGGGAGAGGAAGAAGATGTCGTCGATCGCCTCGAGTTGGTGGTCAGCGTGGAGGCGGCTGCCGAGTTCTCGCATGATGCTGCGGACACGACCGAAGACGCGAGTGCGTTCGAAACGGAGGTTTTCGCGGTTGCGGATGAGTTCTCGGGTCTTGTTGATCAGGAAATTTTTGAGGAAGCTCTTGGGGAGGATTGTTTCGTCTGGTTGTGGTTTCTTAATTTCCCGGGTGGCGAAGGATCCGATGGATTGGAGGAGAGAGCTTGGATCATCGATGACGGTGGGGGATTCAAGCTTGAGTTCTTCGAGGCAGCGGTCTCCGAATTCATCGAGATAGGAATTGAGTTTTTGGTGTAACTCCGGGTGGTTTCGTACTTCAGCAATTTTTTGGGCGGGAGTTGCGCTGGAGGTCAGGAGCTGTCTCTTATACACATCTCCGAGCCCACGAGAC
>CAJXVQ010000485.1 GCA_913060685.1 uncultured Verrucomicrobiales bacterium | reverse complement strand
CTACACAGAGTAGATCGTCGGCAGCGTCAGATGTGTATAAGAGACAGGTGTGGCGGATGGCGACATTCTCAGGGGTGGAGATTTTCACTTATGTGGTGATGGATAATCACTTCCATGTTTTGGTGAAGGTGCCGGACAAGAAGAATTGGTTGAGGCGCTTTGAGAATCGGGAAGGTGAACCGGTCGACGCCGGGGAGGAGCGGCTTTTGAAGCATCTCTCGGCGGTTTATTCCAAGGCGTTTTTGAAGCAGTTGCGCAATGAGTTGAACAGCCTGCGTGAGCGCTTGTTGGATGAGGCTCGCGAGGCCTTGTTGCAGCGATTTAAGGATCGGTTCTGCGATGTGAGCCTTTTTGTGAAGGAGCTGAAGAAGCAGAAACCCTCTTTTACGGGGCGAAGATGCCGGTGGTGACAGGGGGGAGTTTGTTGTCTTCGTAGATGACGCGGATGGAGGCTTTCGGGTGATCTTTGAAAAGGGCTTTGGGATCATCAGAAAGGCAGGCGGCGGTGGCAAAGGGATCGGTAAGTTTGGCTTCCGGGAGAACAACAGAAGCGGCGCGGCGGGTGGTGAGGCCGAGGCCGGTGCGGAGGTCGATGAGGTGCGAGTAAGTCTTCCCTTTTGTGGAGAAGCTTTGGAACAGGTCGCCAGATGTTGAGACGGCGCAATTTTTGAGCGGAATGCTACTGGTGGGGGTGAGGCGGAAGGTGCGGAGGCCGATATTCCATGCTTCTTTTTCCGGGGGTGGGTCTCCGATGCGGAGGTCTCCGGCAGCGGCGACGAGAGTCTGGGGATAGCCTCTTTCTTTGAGAGAGTCGAAGATGAGGTCAGCGGCGAATCCTTTGGCGATGCCGCCGAGATCGAGTTGCATGTTTTCCTGGGTCACCGTGATGGTCTGTTGGGCTTCGTCGAAAATCAGGAGATCGATGCCGCAACGGAGGCGGGCGGCTGCGATTTCCTCTTCCGAAGGAACCCGGCGGGTACGGTTGGATTCCCGCCAGAGGTGGGTGAGGGGGCCGTAGGTGGGGTCGAAGACTCCGTCGGTTTCTATGGCGAGTTGTTGACCTAGAAGGAGGACCTCGAAGAGGTTTTTGCTGACTTTGACGGGGGTGCCGAGAGGGGATTTGGTGAGGCGATTGAGTTCGGAGTCGGGATCGTAATCGGTGGCGCGGTTGCCAAATTCCTCGGCCAGATCGAGGGCTTCTTCGATGGCGCGGTAGCCCTCTTTGGAGTCGGTGGCGTGCGTGATGACTTTGAAAAGAGTGCCCATGAGGGGACGCTTTGCTTCGATGCGAATGGGGGAAGCCTCCTCATTTGAGTCCGAAGCGGGTTCGCTATCCTTGCAGGAGGCGAGGAGTAGGAGAAGAGGTAGGAGGAAGCGCATTAGAGGTCTTGAAGGAATTCTACGAGAGAAGGATATTGGTATTCTGCGTCCGAGAAATCAATGCAGGAGGTGATCCGGTTTGGTATGGCGGCGACGGGGCAGCCTGCTTCGTGGGCTGATTTGAGGCCATTGAGAGAATCCTCGATGACGAGGCATTCCGAAGCGGGGCGGTTCATGCGGCGGACTCCTTCGAGGTAGAGGTCGGGGGCTGGTTTGATGCGGGGGGCATCGCCCCGGCAAACGACTTCGTCAAAGTAAGAAACAAGGTGGAGTTTCTCGAGCCAGCGATCGACCCAGTCGTGGGAAGAGCTGGAGACGACGGCACAGGCTATTTTTTTCTCGAGGCAGAGGTCGAGGGTTTCACGAACGCCGGGCATGGCATCGAGTTTGGCAATTTCTTCACGGATCCAGGTGTTGCGCTCGATGCCGATGGCGGTCCAGTCGAAGGTTTTTCCGGTGAGTTCTTCGAGGTGGGTTTCGGGTGACCAAGTGTTGAAGTCGGAGCCGATGCATTGGACGTAGTCTTCGAGCGGGAGATCGTGTCCGTTTTCGAGGAAGACATTTCTCATCGATTCGTAAATTGACCACTCGGTGTCGAGGATCACTCCATCGAAGTCGAAGAGGATGGCGGTAGGCTTCATGGATGAGGATTGAACGCCGAACGCCGAAGGTCCAATGCTGATTTTTGAATCTCAGGCAATGGGGGATTGAATTCCGCGGGAAAATTGAAAAGGTCGGGTATGAGTTTTTCGGTTGATGATGCCCGGAGTCACATGTTGGCAATGCCGAAGGTGACAGAGGAGACGCCGTTTGGGCCGGAGGTTTTGGTTTACAAGGTGCTGGGGAAGATGTTTGCGACCTTGGTTTTTGAGGATGAAGTGGGACGGATGAATTTAAAATGCGATGCTGATCGGGCGCTGGAGTTGAGGGATGACCATGAGGCGATCATTCCGGGCTACCATATGAATAAGAAGCATTGGAATACCCTGGTATTGGATGGCTCGTTGTCTTCGGTTTTAGTAGAAGAATTGATGGCTCACTCGTATGATTTGGTGGTGAAGGGGATGACGAAAAAATTACGTGAAGAATTAGGAAAATGAAATTGGTGATTGGAGATATTCACGGCTGTTTGAAGTCGTTGGAGACGATGCTGAAAGTGGTGCAGCCATCGAAGAATGACTTGGTGGTGACACTGGGGGATTATGTTGATCGGGGGCCGAATTCGAAGGGCGTGATCGACCTTCTATTGGAGATGAAAGAGACGCACAATCTGGTTCATTTGATGGGGAATCATGAAATTCAAATGATTCGGGCGCTGGATGGCTTGAAGGATCGGGAGCGGTTTTTGAGCGGGCTTTGCGGTGGTCAGGATACCTTGGATTCTTATGGAGGTGGGTTTGAGGATGTGCCGGAGCAGCATTGGGATTTTATGCGGAAGGCGGTTCTTTATCATGAGCTGGAGGAGCATATTTTAGTGCATGCCGGATTGGTGGCGGATGTGAAAGTGGAGGAGCAGGGTTGGGAGACTTATTACTACCAAAGGTTTCACCTCCAGGAGCCGCATGAGTCGGGGAAGACGGTGGTCTGCGGGCATAGCATCCAGGGGGATTTACCGACGAATCTGGGTTATGCAATTTGTTTGGATACCTGCGCGTATGGCGGAGGGTGGTTGAGCGCTCTCGATCTGGATACGGGGAGGATTTGGCAGACGAATGAGCGGGGAAAATCCAGGGAGATGGTGTTGGGGGACTTGCCGGTGGGCTAGGAATTTTCAACCACGAATCGGCACGGATTTTCACGAATGGTTGGGGGCCTTGAGGGGGGATTTTTAACCGCGGAATACGCTGAAAACGCGGAATTAAGAGGCGGAATATTCGAAGGGTTGGGGGAGGAAGCCCATGCCCTTGATGCCGGAGCCGGTGTTGGCGAAGGTGATGCTGTTTTGGAGGTGGTTCTCGAAGGGGACGTGGGTGTGGCCGAAGAAGCAGTGGGTGATTCCATCGACTTCGGGGCCGAGGTAGCGCTCGATGCGGGCGATGGTGGAAGTTCTCCGGAAGTAGAGATGGTGGAAGGCATAGCCGAGACCAGAGAGGTCGACGAGGCGGTAGAGGGATTTTGAGAGGGGGCCTTTTGGTGAGTCCTTGCTCCAGGCTTGGCGGTAGCGAATGAGCTTTTCGGCGGTCATGCCCCAGTTGGTGCAGTCGCCATGGAGGAAGAGATTTGAGCCAAGGCGGCAGGTGTATTCGTGGAGGTGAAAGCGGGGGTGCTTGCTGGTGAATTGATCTAATATTTCACGGAAGCTTTGGAGGCAGTCGTGGTTGCCGAGGACGTAGTGGAGCTCGAGATGGGGGAACTTGATGATCAGTTGGTCGAGCCAAGCTTGGGCGGCCTCGAGAGTCTGTTCCTCGTTAGAAAGTTTGCTCCATCGGAAGTCGAAGGTATCACCGTTGAGAACGAGGATTTTGGTGTCATTTAACCTTTCTTGGAGACCGAGTATGAGGTCTTCTCCGACCGATCTGTGGGAGAAAAGGTGGAGATCTGAGATGACGAGGCCGGTTTGCAAGGTGTGAGATAGCTCTACCAAACGAATGGTTCTCCGTCCGGTTGGGGAGGAGGATTGAGTTCGATCTGCGCGCGATTTGGACGGATGGTTTCGGCAATCCATCTCTCGTAATCCTCTAAGGGCATTCCGCCCAAAGGTGGACCAAAATCGTCCATCGGAAGATCTGCGGGATTGATGCTTAAGATGTCCATACGTCCAGGTTAATTGTCAGGGTGCAGAGTCAGAAGATACTCCTTTCTTCCGTCCGAAGCAAATCGATCCAAGAGATTCTGATAGTCTTGGAGTGAAATTTCAGTGGGGTTATATTTAAGAAGCCATCTGATGTCCTCTGAGTCTTTTGCAAAGCGATCGGCACTTTGGGTGATCGCGTGAATCTTCATCGCGATGAGGTGAGGGAGTGAAAGAGCGTTGGAGTTAGGAGAAATGGAGATCGCACCTTTGAGGAAGACTTGGAAGGTCGCGGCTTCGGTCCAGAGTAAATCAACGAAGGGAAGGAGATAGCTGGAGTGGCTCAATCGGGTCGAAACGTTGGTTGTTCCTTTCTCGACAAATCCAAGGTCGGACAAAACTTCGAGTGCTTTTTCCCGATCGTTTTTCCGGACGATGAGATCAGCATCAGTTGTGACTCTTGCAAAACCGTGGGCGTTAACAGCCAAACCCCCGCCAACGATGACTTCAAGACCTTCTTGTTGAAGCTTGGTGATCAGGCTTTGGATGCTTTCGGGAATCATTTATTCAAGCAGCTTTGAGCGCAGGCCGTCGGTGACCATTTTGGGGTTGGCTTTGCCTTTTGAGGCTTTCATGACCTGGCCGGTAAGGAAGTTGAGGAGCTTTTCGTTACCTCCTTGGATTTCGGCGACTTTGTCGGGGTTGGCTGCGATGACCTCGTCGATGAGGGAGTCAATGGCTCCGGTATCGGCGGGTTCGAAGCCCATTTCCTTGGCAAGGGCGGCGGGGTCTTTATCAGGCGTTTCCCAGAGGGCGGTGAAGAGTTCCCGGGCCTGGCTGTTTGAGATGGTGCCGACCTCGATGAGGTTGATAATATCGGCCAATTGCCCGGGGCTGACCGGGGAGTCTTGAATTTCGACGGACTTCTCGTTGAGGAGGCCGAGGAGATTATTGATGATCCAGTTGGCGACTTTTTTACCGGGAGCTTGGGCTGATTCGACGGTCGTTTCGAAGTACGAGACAAGTTGAATGTCGGAGGTGATGACGGAGGCGTCGTATTCGGTGAGGCCGAGTTCCTTTTGGAAGCGGGCGGATTTTTCGTGAGGAAGTTCGGGGACGAGAGGGCGGACTTTTTCGACGTAGGCGGCGGTTTTGACCGGGAGGAGATCGGGATC
>CAJXVQ010000484.1 GCA_913060685.1 uncultured Verrucomicrobiales bacterium | reverse complement strand
TGTATAAGAGACAGGCTCGAGGCTTTCCATGACTCATTTTATGGAAATCGGGGAGGCCTTTGCAGTAGTGGAATTTGCGATTTCCGCAAAACCCGAGGACAGGGCATTCGTGTCCTTTAGGGACAACCCGCTCGGCGTCAGAACGCAGATCAACGAGGCAAACCCCGCCATTTCGATTTTTGATATCCTCGTATGTGAGGGTGCGGCTGATCCGCCCGATTGCAGCACCTCCACCCAAAGTTGAAGTGGTGCCTTTCATCTCAGCCCAAGCTGCCACGCCTCCGAAGAGATAATCAGCGGCAATCCCTTTCTCACGGAGCTTCATGGTCAGCCCGACGGGATCGATCTTATCGGCAATTCCATCGGAGACCAAAATACAGCCGTTCTTAAAATTCATTTTTTTCTCCAGCAGCACCGACCCAGGGATATTGATAGCCCCGGGAATCGATCCCCTCCGAAAAGCATCCGTCGGGCGAATATCGATCACCAAAGGTGCGGTCGCCGGGTTTTTCAGCGAGGTCGCAAGATCCTGACACATCATTTTCCCGGCAGAAAGATGCCCGACCAAGGATATCCAAATCATCGATCCAAGGCCCATCACAAGCTGACACTTCTTTTTCATAAATCTCTATAGGTATATTGTTAATTGAGCTTCGGATCAATACCGGAGACGGCTTCGCGCATTTCAACCAGGATCATGGCACTTCGCGGAATGGTGAAATTAGGACCTGTCGGCAGCCCCGCTTCATCGAGTTCCACCGCCCTCCAGAGGCCCGAAAAGGCATCATACAGGCGGAGCCCACGGACCTTGGTAGAACCGATTGAACTGACAAAATCAAAGGCGGAGTATCCCACGGGAAATCCGGTGTAGCTGAGGGCATTCATCCCTGACTCCAGATCGATCGCGCCGGATTCGCTTGCTCCCAGATCGATCAGATTGGTCGCGGAAAATTCTACCCAAAGAAAGCTCCCTGCGGTTAAGGCAAAGTCATCTCCGGTGGGGGTTCCTCCGCCGTATTCCGCGCTCCTTACCACCAGTGGCTCGATGCTTTGGTAGAGGTTCACTTTTTGAACCCCACTGCCACCACCCCAGCCCCGGAGGAGGTCGAAGGCTGAATCGTAACGATTCACGAGGCCGGCGCTAACCACGAGAGCATTGGAACTGGTCATAACAGCCTGCAGTCCGGGTAACCGGCTTACGATGACTTTTCTCTTTCCTTCGGTCACATCGATCCAAGTGCCGAAGCCATGGCCCAAGCCACCCAGGATATGTTTCCGGGTCGCCCGGGTGAGGGCGACTTGATTACCAGCCTGTAGGTCATGAAGTTCAATATTTTCGGTGCCGGCTCCGAGGGAGTCTTGGCTGAAGAGGAGCCAATTACCATCAAGATGCGGGTTAATTTCATTGTAGCTTGTCGCGGTGATCTGCTCGGATACCGGACGGCGGAGATCGCGAATCCAAATATCAACCTGACCCGCGCGATTATCCTGCCACGCGATGATGTCACCGTGGATGGTGGGATTATTCTGACCAAAAGTGTTATTGGTGATACGACGAACTTCAAGGGTTTCGAGATCGGCGAAGTAGATCTCGCCCGGACCAACATCGCGGTGATCCTCCCAGACCATGCGTCCGCCGTGAATTTGGGGGCGAAACTGATCGCCCATGCCCGGCGAGATTAGGAATCGCGCGTTCGTCTCGGCATTGAAAACCTCAATCTGCCATGGTGAAGAAGGTGCTGCGGCAGCCTTGACCTGATAGGCGATCCAAGGCCATTCGATGACCGGATTGGCCTCGACCTGTCCCGGAGTGGCGGTCGCCGCCTGTGCGGAGACCGTGGCAAGGGAGCTGTAGAAAAGGTCCGTGGAACCATTCGAGAGTCGCGATTGCCAGATGACATAGGCGCCATCGGTGGAAGGATCTTCCTGATCAAACTCAGCCGAAGTCGACACCGTTTTGGAAGTGCCGTCGGCAAGATTGTAAGCGTGGATATTGGCGACACTTCCATCTTTTTGCTGCCAGACCGACCAGTGCCCTTTTGATCGAAGATTTTTGGGGCCAACTTCCGAAGGCGCGACCACGACACGGTCTCCCGAAAAACCTTCGATCTCGATCAAGGTGGAGGCGCGGGTGATATTTCCCAGAGTGTCGGTCAGTTGCAGATAGGCGGTATATGCTCCGGGGATCTGGGCCACTCCGCTGTCATCTTTCCCATCCCAAACGATCTCGAGATTTTGACCGGCGACCTCTCCGAGATCGATGGTCCGGACTGCTTGCTGGGGCGTGAAGTCATAACCCCAGGCACGGTCAAAATTCCATTGCACGCGCGCCAGTCGATCAGGCGAACCTTCATCCGGGAAGTCCCCGCCGGCATTTGTAATCAGGCGGATCACCCGAGGTCCCTCGGTAAGCCTTTCCAAAACGAGATCCGCTGAATAGGGAGCGGCTGCCCGGAAGTAGCCGACGTTTCCATCAGACCAGCGGTATTCGGTGGAAGATCCGGCGGTGAACAAATTGAGGGTGACATTTTCGGCATCGCCGGAGGGCGTCGCGGGCACTCCGATCACGCTAAGATCTTCTGCGGCGGGATCGACAGTCCATGCAACTTTCAATACTTTGTCTTCAGGCAAATAATCCCCAAGATCGGAGCGCGCATTGACTTCCAGATTGACGACTCCACTCAAACCAGCAAGGGACAGCGGATCAGCGACCGCCCGTTCGGAGGACCACGCTCCGCTGTTGATTCGGTAGCGGTAGAAATCGACAAACTGACCGCTCACGGTGACGTCCGCAGTGCCGAGCGGAGTGGGGCTGACCGGCAACCCGGACAACCTTGGCCAGGCGAAGACCTTTTTGTAGATCACCAGCTTGCCTTGGACGGCGAGAGGATTGGCGGGAACATTTGCCCGGATGGGGGTATCACCCGGTCTGATCGAAAGGAGGTCGGTTGGGAAAATCGAGGACTCATCGGAGGTTAGTTCGACCGACGTGCCCGCGCCGGGAATGATCAGAGTGACCGAATTGGTGACCTCGACATTTCCCGGGACATCGGTGGCGAAGAAATCGACCACATAGGTTCCAGGGAGATCAAACCGGAAGGGAATGGCCGGGCGAAACCCGTCGCCATCGACCTGATACTCGATACTTACCGGACTGGCATCCTCGCTGGTGAAATAGATCTGGGTTTGGGGCGTGATGTAGTAGGGATTATCTCCCGAGGATTCACCGGAGAAACGAATCCGCGTGATCGGAGCATCGAAATCATTGTTCGTGGTCTGATAAGTGACGGTGTAGGTGTAGCTCGCTCCACTTTCGACCCGGTCGAAAAGATTGAGGTAGGTCAGCTTGAAATTATCTTCCGGACGGTAGCGGATATTCGTCCAGAAGTTCCGGGCATGGAGGGTCTTGCCATCATTCCTCACAACGCTTGCGATGGGATAGGCGGCCTGTCCCGGATCATCGAGTCGCATATAGACCCAGCCCTCGCGATCAGCTGCGAGAGTGACGGTGGTTTGGCCGGCGGCGAGAGGCCCGACTTCGGCTTGGGGCTGATAATTCACAGGGAGGACCGCGCCATCGGTCTCATAGAGAGTATCGGGGATGCGATTGGAATCGCGGTCCACATCGGCCAGAAAATCCATGACGGTATCGCGTCCCGGTTCATCATTCAGGGCCTCGCGGGCGATAAAGTGTGCGTCGAGGCTTTTGATGACCGAGGTCTCCTCACCTCCGAGGGCATCGGCATGGCGGTAGGTCGCTTTGAATTCTACAAATTCCCCGCTGAGCGAGGTGATCATGTCCCAAGCTCCCTTACGGACTTTCTGCGGATTAATGTCGCCGAGATCAACGAGGAGGCTCGTTTCATCGAGTGGTGAATCCTGGACTCGTGCACCCAGCAAGCGTGCGATGAGAAGGAGCCCCCCCTTGTTCTCGACAATCTTGGGCTGCTTCGAGTCGATCTTCACGCTCTTCGCAAGGCCGAAACCATCATTCTTGACCAGGACTCCGAGCGTGAAGGGAATAGGACTCTCCACCTCAGGGGTGAACGGATCATCGCCCTGGACATCGCGAGGTTGGAAATAGTTGATGACGAGCTGTGGTTCGGGCTTGACCGTGATGGTGTCTTCGGCGGCGAAAAGGACATCTCCGGGGATTTTTTCTCCCCGGATAAATCCGGACAAGTCACACCCGACATTGTATTCCTTGCCGCGTGGGTCCTCCCCTCCCGGAGCATTGTCGCCGGTCTTAGGGATGATGAACCAGGTCACGATGGCAGTTTTCGTGGGGCCAATGATGCCCGATCCGTCGATATTGTTGATCGCGGAAAACTCGGGAGGTTGGACGAAGAAACGGTTACTCGCATCTTCTCCGGTCAGGACATCTTTGAAGGTGAGGGCAGCCGAGAACCTGTTAATAGGATCCTCGCCGTCGTTATTGGTCACCTTGAGAACCGCCTCAAAGCCGATCCGCTCGGTGGTCAATTCCTGCGCGATTTCGATTTTGACGCGATTGCACAGCCCCTGGAATTGCTTCTGCCCCATGAGTGGCGCAATCAGGCCCAAGGTGAGACAACAGGTCGTAAGAATGGTCGGAATTTTCATTACTTGATCATGTGCTTTGGTTTGACCTGGAAAGGCTTCATCGATGAGTTCTCCGAAGGAAAGGTATCGCCCCCGCATGGAGAGATTTCCTTTCGAAAAACCCCGTCAAGAACGGTCTCCACCGGAACCAACACTGGAAGTTCGGGGGGATCATCCGCGCCGTCACCCGCACCCGGGGGATCGAGGGCACCGCAGAGGTGTTGCACCAAGATCTGGTTGGCGTAAAAGACGCCCTCATCCTGCACCCGGAGAGTATAGACTCTGTGAACTCCCTCAATTGGTTTGAGGTCCGTTACCTGAAACGCCCGTCCGTCCTGATGATGGAGGGTTACGCCCATCTCCAGTTGGTCAAGACGTTCCCATCCCTTCCGGTCAGTCCAGACGTAGTGATCTCCCGTTCCGGCCAAGCTGATAACATCGCCGCTTCCGTCGGCCAGAAGTGGCTTCAGGGATACCTCGTGGAGATTGCTGGCATCGCGGGTGATCATTTCCTGCACGGGGGCAAAGCTCTCCTGACCTTCTCCGGTCAAGACGAGGTCGCCAGCTTCAATGTCCTCGATATATTTGAAGCGGCCGTCTTTTAAGGGGACCACGGTCTGGGCGATGAAGCACCCTCCGCCCGGTCCGAAAGACCCACCGCTGTTGGGGGGGCCGCCGCCGCCACCGCCGCCACTACCGCCGCCTCCGCCCCTGTCTCTTATAC
>CAJXVQ010000483.1 GCA_913060685.1 uncultured Verrucomicrobiales bacterium | reverse complement strand
CTCGGAGATGTGTATAAGAGACAGGTATCGGGTGGAGGTTCCTGACGCGGGCAGGTATGTCCTTTGGCTTCGCGCCAATCCGGTTCAGGCGAAGCTTAAGGTGCGTGTCGGCGGGGGTGATTGGATGACGCCAAATCTCAAAGCGACCAGTCATGAGCAGATCAATATTGCCAGTGATCACAAGCCGGACCTTCGTTTTGTCGCCTGGGTAAAAGCGGGAGAAGTCACTTTGGAAAAAGGGGCAACCACGGTGGAGGCCGGATTTATCTCGGGAAACAATCATCATGGTATGCTCGACTGCTTTTGCCTAACCACCGATCGGAACTGGAAGCCCAGCCAAACTCTCAAACCCGGGGAGGCTCGCCGGCATTGGCAACTCCCTGAATTCACCGATGCGAATCTCGACCGCTGGATCGATTTTATCCGGCCCTCGGGACCGGAATTGGGATGGCGGGCGGTGCGCTGGCACAGCAGCCTTTCCGAGGCCGCCGAAGAAGCCGCCAGGCTCAAAAGGCCGATTCTGCTATGGGCGATGAACGGACATCCATGTGGCGAAACTTGAAACAATGGCGTCATTGGACGACGTGAGATCTGGTCAGATCCCAACATTCAAAAGATTGCCTCCGAGTATGTCTGCGTGATTGAAGAAACCTTCTTCCTCTATCCGCCGGACTGGTTGAAAAATCCTCCCAATCCAGCTTCGACAAATCTATTCAAGAAATACGTCGCGAACTCGCCCAAAGGAACTTTTCCAAAGCAAACCTCCACCTATCAAGGGCTGTATTGCCTGGGCGCTGATGGAACTTATCTTTCCGGAAAATTCGCGCGTCAGAGTAATGAGGTGGCGCGAGAAACCCTCACCACGGGTCTGGCCCGTTGGCAGGAAATTACCGGTGAAGGCGACTTCCAACCGGAACCTGTTCCTACCAATCGGCTGGCACTTTACGGTGGCGAAGAGCTTCGCAAAGGTGGCCTGAAACTTGAGGTCGCTTATCGAGATCTTCCGAGGGGAAAAGTTCAACGCCCCGGCAATGCCCAGTTTCCGAATCCCTATAACCTGGGGTGGTTTGATCTCAAGCCCGCTGAGGCCAAAGCAATCGCGACCAATAGCCGTGAGAAGTCCGCGATTCCAGATTCGGTTTTCAGGAAACTGGCGCGAACCAGGCTCAAGGATGCCGTCCGTGGCCAAATGTCCGATTGGGAGGATGGAGACATTAAGGACGGGCAATTGTTCTCTCAGCTCGTTTCTTCAAAAGGAGGAATTCAAACCTATCAGTTGAGCGGAAGTGCCTCGATGGAATCAGGTGGGCTCTCGTTCGAGCCGCAATTTCATGGCTCCGCGACCTACGATTCTTCCTCGGGTCAGTTCACCGATTTCCGACTCATCGCAGCCGGACAACGGTCTGGAAAAGGAGGGGCCAACGGCCGCGCCACCGACCTCGGCCCCGCGCCCATGGCGATCGCGCTCACGCTTTACAAGCCATAAGGGGAGAGTCGTATCAGGTCTCTGATATTTTCAAACTTCACCGCACAACGAATGAATCCAAATTGGCTGGGTGTTGTCTCGGCGGTCCTGGCCTTTGTGGCTTTTGGGGTGATCTATCGGATTGCCAAAAAAAGCAGGCCCAAGCATTTATTTGTTCTTTTCCTTCTGGCGGGACTAGCCGCGATTCCCGGTGCGAGTTTTGCGGTCCACTACGCCCATATTTTTCCGGAGTCGGCTTGGTATTATCAGTTCCGTAGTATCGCTGGGACTGAGTTCTTGATCATCTTCCTCGGTGTTGCTGGTGGTTTGCTTGCGGCATTGTTGCCTCGCCTTCTTTTGATTCTTCCTCTTCTTGGCGTGGCGGCGTTTTCAATCGCGCCGATCGTCAAACCCTTCATTGGGCCGATTGGAAGTGTTGCGTTGAGAGATGAATGGGATGGTGAGGTATGCCTGCAAAGCACGCCCTCGACTTGCGGGGCGGCTTCGACTGCAACCATCTTGAGGCATTTGGGGGGTGAGGCGACTGAGTCGGACTTGGCGGTCGAGGCTCATTCTTATGCCGGGGGCACCGAAGCGTGGTATTTGGCTCGCGCCGTAAAATCGCGAGGGTTCGATGCGCAATTTGATTTTGAGACTGGGTTCTCTCCGGATGGTGGACTGCCCGCGGTGGTGGGAGTCCGCTTGGGAACGGTCGGTCATTTCATCGCGATCCTTGGAGAAGAGGATGGCAAGTTTATCGTCGGAGATCCGCTGCAAGGGCGTGAGCTCCTATCGAGTGAAGCCTTGCTGAAGCGATATGAGTTCAGTGGGTTCCACATGCGAATCAGGAAGAGAGACAATTGAAGTGTCGAATCTCTTTTTCGAAGACGAGTGAATCGCAGCGTGATCCTGATGAGGGATTCTCTGGCATGGCGGGAGTGGCTTGCAGAGGTTCTCAAATTTGCTATGGTTCCCACATGGCGCTTTTAAATCAGGAGGGATTAATTTCGGTTGAGGACTATCTCGCCGGGGAATTGGTCTCTGAGATGAAGCACGAGTATCTCGGTGGGGTGGTCCATGCCATGTCCGGAGGTAAGGTCAGGCATAGTGCCGCTTCGGGAAACGTTTTTCTTGGATTGGGAAGCCGGTTGCGTGGAAAAAGCTGCCAGCCATACAACAGTGACATGAAGGTTCGGCTTGATCTTCCGACACAGACCCGTTTCTACTATCCGGATTTACAGGTGATTTGTGAAAGCTTGGATGATGATGCCTCATTCCAGGATAAGCCGGTGGTGGTGGTTGAGGTTCTCAGCGACTCGACCAGACGGGTTGATTTGGGGGAAAAGCGAGATGCTTACCTCGCGGTGGCATCGCTCAAGGTTTTGATGATGATCGATCCGGCCAGGCCTTGGATTCAGCTTGATCGCCGCAGCGCGAATGGTGGCTTCTCACAAGAATTTTATCAATCGCTCGAGGATGTCATCTTACTCCCCGAAATCGAATGTGAACTTCCGGTAGAAGAGATTTACGAAGGGATCACCCTCGCTTGACTGGTGGCAAAAAACTATGGAGCCCGGACTTTAACCTGGTTTCATTCTCCGCCAGAGTGAGGCCTCTAAAACCGCGCCGGATCGAGCTGGCCGATGTTGATGGGGGGCTTTTCGCCGGTGGCGAGGTCTGCGACGAGTTTGCCGGTGACGGGGGCGAGTGAGAGACCCATCATGGAGTGACCGGTGGCAATGATGAGGTTCGTGTGATTTGGAGCGAAACCGAGGTAGGGGAGGCCATCAGGCGAGCAGGGGCGGAGGCCGACCCATGGTTTCAAATTTTCGAAATCCGAGGGCTGGTATTGCGGGTAGAAGCGGCAGAAGGATTCGATGACTCCCTGCAGACGGGCCTTGCTGATGGAGGTGTCTTTGCCGCAGATCTCCATGGTGCCGGCGACGCGGAGGGTGTCGCCCATAGGGGTGACGGCGACGCGGCCTTCTTTGAGGAGGGAGCAGAGGAGAGGATTGGCGACTGGTTTGGGCAGAGTGAGTGAGTAGCCCTTGCCGCCTTGCATGGGGAGGGGGAGCCCGACTTGATGGGCGAGGTCGGTGGTGTCGATGCCGCCAGCGAGGACGATGATATCGGCCTTGTGGGTTTGACCGGATTTGGTGGTGATGCTTTCGACTTTGTCTCCGTTTGTGGTGAGTTTTGAAACTTCTCCGGTGATGAACTCTCCTCCGCGGGCGAGGATGGATTGGCGAAGAGCGGCGACAAATTTTCCGGGTGAGAGGTGGCAATCCTGCGGCCACCAGACGCCGCCTTTGGCGTTGATCTCGGCATCGGGTTCGAGTTCGCGGACGCGTGCAATATCGCAGACTTCGGCTTCGAGCCCGAGGGCGTGGGCTTGCTCGACGACCTCGGCTTCTTCTTCAAGTCCGGCCTCGGATTGGCAGAGCATGAGGAGGCCTTTTTGGACGAGGGGGAAGTTTTCCCGCTCGGAGAGTTCGACGTGGAGGCGTCGGCTTTCGAGCGAGAGGTCGCGGAGGAGTTCCCGGGTGCGTTCGACGTGGCCTTTGGTGGAGTGTTTGGCGAAGAGCCAGATCCAGCGGGCGAGGGAGGGGGAAAGACGCGGGCGGAGGAAGAAGGGGCTCTTGGGATTGAGCATCCACTTGAGGCCCTGTGAAATGACGCCGGGGGCGGCAAGGGGGATGAAGTGGGAGGGCACGATCATGCCGGCGTTCCCCTCGGAGCAGCTCCGCGCGAGCGAGGCGTCCCGCTCGATGATGCGGACCTGATGTCCGGCTTTGGCGAGGTAGTGACCGATGGCGAGGCCGACGACTCCGCCGCCGACGATAAGGGTTTGGTTTGCCATTTTGAAGGAGCGAGCTTGGGTTTTAAGGTGCTTGGGAATTGGCTCTTAGCTGTTTGCTCTTAGCGATTAGCTCCCCAGATCCGAGCCGAAGTCTCTCCCGGAAAGCTAAGAGCGAATCGCTAAGGGGCAATCCGCGAAATCGGATATCAGGCCTGCCTTCTACTACGACTCAAGCTTGCCATTCACCAGGCGGGAGATGCCACGTGGATTGCTGGTTTGCAACTCGGCTGGGAGAGCGGCTTCGGGGAAGCCTTGCCAGCTGACGGGGCGCGTGTAGCGGAGGATGGCTCCGGTGCCGACCGAGGTGCTGGCTCCGTCGGAAGTGGCGGGGTAGGGGCCACCGTGGACCATGGAGGAGTTGACTTCGACTCCGGTGGGGAAGCTGTTGATGATGAGGCGTCCGGCTTTTTGCTCGAGGAGCGAGAGAAGGTCTCCGGCTGCGGCGAGTTCTTCATCGGTCCCGTGCACGGTGGCGGTGAGCTGTCCTTCGAGGCTGGCGGCGGCGGTGAGCATATCGTTCTTGGATCCGCACTCGATGACGAGGGAGGAAGGTCCGAAGATTTCTTCGCTGAGGCCGGGGTTTGAGATGAAGTCGCTGGCGCTTGCTTTGAGGATGGCGGGGCAGGCTTTGTTGGCTTCGTCGGACTCGACTTGGCTGATGGTGCTGACTCCGCTTTGGCTCTGAAGTTTGGTGAGGCCTTCAGTGAAGTTACTGAGAATACCGGTGTGGAGCATGGTGGCGGGAGCGGCATCGGAGAAGCCGCCTTTGAGGGTTGTCTCGAAGGTTTTGGACGCGCCTGCGAAGACGAGGCCGGGGCAGGTGCAGAATTGGCCGGCACCCATGGTGACGGATCCGACGAGGCCTTGGGCGATTGCTTCGCCACGTTCGGCCATCGCTCCGGGGAGGATAAAGATGGGGTTGACCGAGCTCATTTCGGCCTGTCTCTTATACACATCTCCGAGCCCACGAGACCGAGGCTGATCTCG
>CAJXVQ010000482.1 GCA_913060685.1 uncultured Verrucomicrobiales bacterium | reverse complement strand
CTACACAGAGTAGATCGTCGGCAGCGTCAGATGTGTATAAGAGACAGGGTGAGATCACCTCCCAATAGAGCATCGATTACCGTAACGGTAGCAACGTCGGATTTACTGTTTGGATCGGAGGGATCGGTCGAATTATTGACTTCAAAACCATCGGTTTGATTGTCCCCGTCGGTGTCGGCCTTATTCGGGTCGGATCCTGTTTGGGTGGCACTGACGAAAGTCCCGCCACCATCTTCAACTCCATCTGCGAGTCCATCGCCGTCGGTGTCGGGGATCAGGGGATCTGTTCCGGAATCAGTGGCGTCGACGAAGGTTCCGGAATTGCTTTCAATACCGTCTTTCAGACCGTCGTCGTCGCTATCGTCATCAAGATGGTTGGTTCCCTGAATGTATTCCTCGAGGTTGGTTGAATTGTCCATATCCGGATCGTCTCCCGAATCGTCGACATTCTTATCGAGAGAATTGGCATCTTCGTATTCGTCCGGCATTCCGTCGCCATCGGTATCGAGGAGAGTGTCGACTTTAACCGAGTCAATCTCCCAGTTTGGGTTATTAGCGCCCTTTGCTCCTTCGTCGAATGCACCGACGAAACGGACCTGAATACTGGATCCCGCGGCGACACCTCCCACGCTGGCGATGCTCGTGATGAAAATGCCCTCCGCATATCCTGCGGAATCAACACTAAACCCATCAAGATCTTTCAAGACATGATTTCCGATTAAAGGGGCTGTGTTGGTATACCCATTCTGGGTGAAGGCTGAAGCTGGAACGTTCTTAAATTCGCCTCCATCAATCGAAATTTGCAGACCAGCGCCATCCCAATTGTCTCCCTCAATACTGTATCGATGATCAAAACTCACCTGAATCCCCGCGGGCATGGCAACTGCAATTGGAAGACTGGTAAGGGTATTGGTGGCCGGACCGGAATCATCACCTTCCATCGACCAGGTTCCGCTTGCGGAATTGTAGATGGAGTCAATGGGCGTGTTTCCGGTTGCTTCTTGGACAAATCCACCGTCATTGGCGCTAAAGTCCTCGACAAGCAGATCGACGGCTCCGGCAGAGGAGACCATCGAAACGGCCAAAAATGGAGCCGCAGGTAGGTTACAGAATAGATATTTGGTCATAATTAAACCCAATTCAGGGTTACCAATCCACTAATTCAATGAAGTGCCCCCGGTCAAGGATCTTCTGTTGAATTACGGGTGAATCGCACATTTCCGATGATTTGATGGTGCGACAATGAGGAGAACAAAGTGAGAAGCCTGCTTCGGCCCGGCTTACTTTTGCCTGTCGAGTTTTGAAAGGAGGGCACGAAGCGCTCAAAAAACGAGGGACGTCGAGCAGACTGGTAGGGCGAAATCTAATTTTGAAAGGGATTCACTCCAGGAGAATTTAAGAAGGGGAAGAAAAGACCCAAAGTTGAAGAAGCTTGCGGGACCGGTTGGCGGCTTGCCCGAGTAGTCGGCGGCTTCTTTTTAACGTGAGGGTGGTTTTAATCTCCCTGCCTGTAATCACCAACAAAGCGTTTGCCTGCGGGGATCTAAGATTATAGAACTCCGAAGGACATTGTCATTAATATGGGAAAGCCTTTTGTATTCATTCACCTTCGAAAAATTTCCATTGGATTGGCTTTGGTTTCAGTCATCGGACTTTGGCTCTTTTTTGGACCTGCAAAAATGGCTTTGAAATCTTGGCGGGCATCCGCACTTGTGGAAGAGGCGAAAGAGTTTGCGGAGGCCGGCGAATGGAATGATGCCCAACGCCTTGCGATGGCTTCCTTTCAAAACGAGGAGTCTCTCGAGGCACTTCGTTTGGTCGTCATAGCGGCCGTCAAGACAGGAGATCCCGAGAGCCTGAATTGGGCATATACTCTCTTTCGCTTTTCCGGGGCCACTCCGGAGGACAAAAGTTGGGTTTTGTCGTTTGCACTTGATATGCAGGATAAATTCAGCATGCCTGGACTTATCTCCCGACTCACGCCGGAGGAAGCCCGCTATCCCGCCATCCATTTTCAACTGGTTCGGGCGCACTTGATCAGGAAAGAATATCAAGAAGCGGTGACCTTGGCTGACGATCCCTCCGTCACGTCCCGCGATCCGGCGGTCGATTTTATTCTGGCCCGAGGCTTGGCCTTCAGTGGTCTGCGAGACGCTGGCGAGGCCACTAACGCGCGTTTGCTGA
Source organism: uncultured Verrucomicrobiales bacterium (assembly GCA_913060685.1). GTDB lineage: Bacteria > Verrucomicrobiota > Verrucomicrobiia > Verrucomicrobiales > Akkermansiaceae > SW10. The sequence continues at coordinate 3,132 of CAJXVQ010000482.1, read as the reverse complement.
CTCTTTTGAATTTGGAAGACCGGGAATTGGCCCTTGAGGCTGTGAGGTTCATGGGGTTTCTGAAGGATGAATGTGTGAGTCAAGCTCTTGCGCAGGCCGCTCTGGACCGCTTTCAGGACGATCCTGACCTCAGCGCTGGCGCGAAGTTGAATCTGGAACTCTTTCGCATTGAACACAAAGAAGAAGGCCCTCTTGATGAGGTCATTGCCCAAGCCATCGCTGATTATCGAGAGAGCGATTTACCCGTTCTGGTTCAGTGGTTGGCGCGTCTGGAGCAGAGTCAAAAAGTTGTCGAGCTGACGGAAGTCAGTGAAGGACAGAAGAGATCCAAGGAGGTGTTCTTCCTGCGTCTCCAAGCCTTGCAAAATCTTGAGAAATGGGAGCAAGTCGAAACCGAATTAGCGGATCCCGGAATTGCCATTCCCGAACCCCTATTGTTCGCAGGCCAGGCGGTGGCGGCGAACCGTCTCGGAAATGAATCTCAATCCAACAAGCTTTGGCAGAGAGCGATTGAAGCCGCTAAGCGAGATCGCAAGCGGAATTGGTTCTCGGGGCTTACAGAGAAGTCCCGGCAGTTGGGGGATCCTGATCGGGTCATGGAAACGGTGATTGCCGGCATCAATCACCCCGGTGGGGTCCTTCCCGATTCCAAGGTCCTCGCTGCTCTTTTCCAATGGCTGAAAGACAAGAAGGATGGAAAGCGATTTCTCGAAGCGACCATGATTGTCTTCCGTCGCGAGCCCGAGAATTCCTTGGTTTTGAATAACTTTTCTTACCTAATCGAGGCGAACGGGCAATTGGAGAATAATGAAATCGATGAGATGCAAGGGCTTGTTTCCCGCTACCCGGAACAAGAGAGTTTTCGAAACGCTCTGGCTTTTGTCTTTCTCTTGATGCGAGATGCCAAAGCCTGTCTCGAAGTTCTTGATAAAGCCTCGCCAAGCCCGGGCGAGTTCTCACATCTCGGCAAGGCAATCTATGCCAATGCACTTGTTTACTTGAAGAGGAAGGATGAAGCGATTGAATTGGCGAAGTCGATCGACTGGAATGAGATTCCTGCCAAGGAACGAAGGAAGTTGAAGTCGCTTTTTCCCTGAGACAAATTTCGAAGGTCATTTCCCGATTGGAAAAAAGGAAGCGGAAGAATATTCCCCGGGAGGCGGATCTTCGATTGAAAGGCAGGAGATTACCTTGTCCTCAAAGACATTCCACGCGTCCTTTTCCGTCAAGACCCCTGCCGTCACCGCCAGGATCATTTTGGCCGCAGAAAATTCCCGGCGGTCGATGGCTGCTCCGATGCGGGCTCCTTTATAGTCTCCGGTGGAGAGGACCTTTCTGAGGAGATGGTCATCGGATGACCAAACAACTTTGAAGGCATAAAGTGGTGTTCCGGAGATCGGGTGTTTGAAGAGCCATTGCCGAACGAGAAGGTCCCGGTCTTCCACGGTAAAGGTCCGGAAGGGGGGCTCCTTCACAAGTTGGATTCCGGAAGCCGGAAAACAGATCTCGGGCGAATGGAGGTAGAGGTCGATTAAAATTCGATCATTTCCCTGTTTGTATTCCAGATAAGTTATCTCGGTATTGACCGGTCTTTCTTTGTCTTCCAGAAGAACCTGGATGCCTTTGTCGTGATTTAGAAGCTTGCCTCCCCGTGTCTCGGAGAATCTGCGATCAATCGCTCCTTCTGGAATGTCCCATATCAGGCTGGTGTCTGTCGCTCCGAACCGGGGGGGCGGCTGGAACCACCACAGGCGGAATCCCTCGGATGCTCCGAGGAGCAGGATCAATAAAATGAAAATTGGCCGGCAGTGTGTCCTCATGCTTTTTGAGAGGATGGGTTTGTCTCTTTCTTCGAATGTGCCATTGCTTTGGAGCGAGCATTCTTGGGACCGGGCCAGCAACCAGGCCACGAGGGCGATGCTGCTGAAAGTTGCGATCATTGTCCAAAACCCGACGGTGTCATGGGCGGTGTTCATTTCTTGTCGGCCATTCTTATGAGCGATTTGGACGAGAGTGAAGACCCGGAGGGAATTCAAGACGACAGCCAAGCTGGGTAAGTCCATTGACAAAGGCCGTCTCGATAAGGCTGGGGAGGGAACTGCGAGAAAGAGGAAGAGCAAGGCGGGGAGGAGGGACCTGCCCGTGTTCCAGCCAAAGATCAGTGTGATGGAGAGGTGAGTGATTGAGAAAACGAGGAGAGCGTGAATCCACAGGGGCAGACGCCAATAGACGTCGACATGCTCCACCCATCTAATGGGGACAATGGCCAGCGTTAGGAGAAAGATAAAGATCGTGGGCCAGATTGCTCGATCTGACCGGAGGATCGCGGCTGGAGCATCCTGCCACCGTTGATATCCAAAAAAGGCAATTAAGAGTGGTACGATCCACCCGTAGTCGTAGTAGGTTTGATTCTGCCAAGTTGGCGAAAGAACAAAGCATAGCTGAATCCACAGTCCCGCAAGGAGCAGTAAGACAGGCAAATGGCGATAATTCAAAAGTTGGTAGAAGAACTCGAACATCTCTCGATGCCCGCTACAAGTGAGTTATTACCACTGAGCCACGCACCTGGCTTCTGCGCTTGGGGAGGCCGGCAATGCCAATGTTAGGCTCACCTAACAGAAACCAAAATCAACAACCAAGAAATTCAAAATCTTCACCTTTAGGAAAAAGTCATCAGCTACTTTTATAGAAAAATATTTACGCGGCCAGAGGGTGTGGTCTTGTGAAGAAGAGAAAGGCTTGTCGTCCTCATTTGGAATGATTGACTTGCGGCCAGATGGTTCGAGTTTTTGTTTCCGGTTGTTACGATATCCTCCATGCGGGGCACTTGCAGTTTTTTGAAGAGGCGCGCGCTTTGGGAGATCGTTTGACGGTGTCTTTTGCGAATGAGGAGATTCTCTGGAAGCACAAGGAGAGAAGGCCATCGCTGCCGGATGATCACAAGGCGGCCTTGCTGGGGTCTCTGGAGATGGTGGATGAGGTGGTGGCGGGAAACGGCACTGCGAAGGGGCTCGATTTCGAGCCGGTGTTTCGTCGCTTGAAGCCGGATATCCTCGCGGTGACGGAAGACGATCAGTATGGGGACTGTCTCTTATACACATCTGACGCTGCCGACGATCTACTCTGTGTAGA
>CAJXVQ010000481.1 GCA_913060685.1 uncultured Verrucomicrobiales bacterium | reverse complement strand
CCCATCCGGAAACTCGAACACATTCCGTGTGTGTCTTTTTCATAACCCAAGGGGCCGAAGAGAACTTCGCGAAGGTCTGCTTTTCCGTCGCCAGTGGTATCGGCGAAATACCAAATATTGGGAATACTCCAGGCGATGCAGCCGTCGGTGTGTTCCGCTTTGTGCCAGGGGAGCACTCCGGTAGGAATGTTGAGCCCATCCGCGAAATCAATCACCTTGTCGGCGCGGCCATCGCCATTTGTATCTTCAAGGATCTTGATGGCATCCCTGCTGTCGCGAACACGAGTGCCGAGTTGGTCGGTCCAGCGATCTTTTGCGGCAGCGTAGGGATATTCGGCAGTGGAAGAAACCCACACTCGTCCCCGGGTATCGTAGGCAATGTTGATCGGTTTATTGATCTGTGGCTCGGAGGCGAAGAGCTGGATCTTGAAGCCCTCCGGGACATGGAGCGCGGTTAGTTCTTCTTCGGGAGAACGTGGCTCCGAGCTTCGGACCAGAGATTCATTGCCTAAGGAAATTAAGCAGGTCAAGAGGGAGAGAATGGTCGGGATTTTCATGAGGCTGGTCAGAGTTTCCTGAAGGAGAGGGGGCTTGAATCAGCGTTCCGCTTTCGTCACCGCAACGAGACAGGTTGCAAACCGGTCCTACTTTGGTGGGAGCTTCAGTCTTGGATCGTCCAGATCGAGGCGGTACATGATTTGGTTGTAATTATACCGTGGCGTGGCGTCTTTGTTTCCAGAAAAGGTGTTCACGTAGGTGCCTTCAAAATAGATCAATCGCCCGCCATCCTGATCCAGAAAGGCGTGGTGTACCGGATTGTAGAAACTGTATTGATCATGCGTGATAATCTTGGTCGCCTGCTTCCACGGGCCGGTTGGTGATTCGGCTTCCGCATACCAGATCTCGCCGAGGTTCGAGGTGCTGCCTCCGAGCTCCCCAAAGATCATGACCCAATGCTGACGATGCGGATTCCAGTTCACCGAACCACGATGCAATTTGACGGGCTTTCCTGTTTTGGAGTCCACCAACTGCCCGCGCGCTTCCTCCGTTTTGATCAGGTCGGTTTCGATCAATGTTGTTTCCATTTTGGAATCAACGGGCAGGCCGTTCATTCTCCAGCTCCAACGAAGTATTCCGTCGGCGTCCCGATCAACGAGCGGTTTCTCTTTCGTTGAATCCGATTTCAGGCACGTCCATGCTTCGTAACTATCGAGGTTTTTACAATGTTCCAAGGTCGCGGGTACCCGGATGGTTGGGTAAATATCACCGAGCAACAGGTATTCAAGGCCATCGATCTCGTGATGAATGGGATGCGACTGCGTGGGCCAACGCCAGATCTCTTTTAAGTTAAGATCCACAAGCCGTTCGAATTCTTCCCGGTCGTCGTTATAGATCGCAAGACCGTGCCCAAGAATCTCTCCCAGCGATTTCAAGTGAACGTAGTGGCAAACAAGTCGTTCCTTCCCCTGTCCGTCTTTGACCGTGGTGAATCCATCCGCCCAGATCAGTCCGCTCTCGAATCCAAGCTGGCACATCGGTCGACTGAATCCCTTATCATCGACGAAGTAATTCAGATTGATGCCTGTGTCCGGATCAAGTCCGCCGCGCTCTGGAAGAAGCGAGGTGGCACCGCCCATTTTGAAATGACCGAGCGGATACGCCATTTTCGACGTGTCGCCCCAGAACCAAAAAATCTTGCCACCATAAGGAATGGCAAAGGTGGAATCCTGACCCGCCACCAATCCCGAACCCAATGGTTGTTCGAGTTGCGTGTCATGCCCGAGCATCATACTGTCGCGATACAGTCCAAGTCCCGTGATCCGGTAGAGTCGTTCGGCGATGTTAAGCCGTCTGAGTTTCAAGGTCACCGGCTCGCCCGGCTTCGGCGTGACTGCCTTTCCCCGGTAGCCGAAGCCGTCCTTCGGGAACTCGTAACCGTGGCTCTTGATATGGAAGAACACCGGATTGCCCATCAACCCCGGCTCGTTAAATGCGATGCGCCCGGCGTTGTCGGTAACAAATCGGAGATGATTCACAGTGGTTAACTCCACGAGCGGTATCCCTCGACCGGATGCCTCGTCGATCACTTGAATTTCCGCAGGTTGAGCCATCGCGTCACCGATGTAGTTCAATCCAGCCCAGAGAACCAATGCGGCCGTAAGAGGTGATGAATAAGGGGGAAGATTGATGATCATCAGAATCGAGTGGGCGTTACGAAATCGGCGCCAGTCACTGTGACTCGATTCGGTCAGAGAAGGAACTCGGATTTTGGAAAACTTGAACTCCCCAGGTGCACACTTCTCCGTTATTCCAGATCATTTTACGAAATGGTGTCGGTCGGGATCATTCGACTCTGATCAGTTTCCCGGTCTTTTGCTCGGACTCGGCTTGTTGTCGACAAACCCTCAGCAGGGCGAATGGTGAGGCTTGCAAACGAAAGGGCCCGCCAATTTTGCCGTCATAGACTGTCTTACGTCATCATTTGTGATTAGATCAGCATAAATTGAAGAGATGATCCGGATGTCACTGTGCCGGAGATACCGGGAAGCGGCAAAGATTCCTTCCTTGCTCGCTATGATACTGGGGGGAAGGGGGCTTTGCCATCGTGACTTCTTCGAATGGAACGACGGAAGGAAGCTCGATTTCTTTCGAAATAGAGGGGAGAAGCTTCTTGGAGAGGTGCGCCTTGAGCTAGTCACCGTGTTGCCAGTTATCAAAACTCGACCAGGTCCATACCATTGTGTTCTGATGGAAGTATGACCGAGAAAAAGAAGCCGACTCCAAAACCCACGATCAGGAATACCCCGCCTGTAAAACCTCCGGTGACTTCCGCCGATCGGGAGGAACCAAAAGCTCCCGAAGTTAAAAAAGAGGAACCTCCGGCCCTCGAACCGATTTCAACTTCCGGAGCCGTTGAAGTCGATTTGGTGAAACGTTTTCTGGGCGCATTCATTGACGGCCTTATCGCCCTTACGGTTGCCGCGATTGTTGGAGCCGTCACCGGATCATCTCTCCTGCAGTATCTCACCTGGGCTCTGGTCATCCTCATCCGGGACAGCCTCCCGGTCCTTGAGGGGCAGAGCATCGGAAAAAAAGTCATGAAAACCAAAGCGGTCAAAGAAGACGGCTCGTCTCTTTCCGGAGACTGGATCACTGGTGTGACTCGCAATATCCTGTTGGCGATCCCATTGGTGGGGCTTGCCGAATGCTTTGTGATCCTAACACGTAGTGGCAATGCAACAGCCGGGCTGCGATTGGGAGACGAATGGGCCAAAACCAAAGTCATCTCGGTCGACTAGGCTCCGTCGCCACCTGATTTCAAAAAGCCACAGAAGTTTCGAATATTCACGTGACGATTCGACCTTTCCGGGGGGGCGATCATGAGTCGTTGATCTTCCCTAAAGATCGCATCGATCGAAAACTGACCGATGTGCATGGTCGGGGGGTGGAGGACCTAATAGGGTAATGAAAGTTATCGGTAGATGATTCTGACCCGGAAAAATAGGGTGTTTTTCCCGAGATCGGGGTGGTCCCGATCGACTCGGAAAGTTCCGTCTTCGGAAGCAAGGCCGCTCATTCTTTTCCAGGTTTGAAGATCGGATGATGAGTAGAGCGAGAGGGGTGTGGGGATCCAGGCTTCTCGAACCTGGATCACCCAATTCCCGTTGGCCAATGTGATCCGGCTGACGACCGGAGTGGGATAAACGGGGACATCCGCAATGGTGACGGGTCGACCCGCAAAGGTGTTTCCAAATCCTTTGGAAGTCGGATGAATGATGACGGTGAAATTGGAAGCCGAACCCTGAAAGACATCGTTTTCCAATGTGGGAGCGTCTCCGAAGAAAGTGATTTCTTGCAAACTCCGCAGATCGGAGAGGGCTTGTTTGGGGAGGTGGCTGACGTCCATCGGTATTTGCAAGTGCGTCAGGCGATAGCAACGCCGAAAGGCGGATTCACCGATCCTCGAAACGGTGGAGGGAAGGTTAATGGAGGTGAGGAATTCGCATTGGTCAAAGGCGAAGTCGTCGATCGTTTTCAACTGATCGGGCAGGATGATCCCGGTGAGATTGAGGCAGTCGATGAAGGCGCGTGGTCCGAGGGCGGTGACGGTGGCGGGAACCGTGAATTGGCTTACGGAGTAGCCTGCCGGGACCATAAGAAGGGTGGTCATATCTCGGCTGTAGAGGGCGTTTTGAACGGAGACGAAATTGGGGTTGTCGGGGGCGATGGCGAGGTTCTTGAGCTTGGCGCAATCGTGAAAGGCAGTGGGGGTGAAATTGGCGAGGGAGCTACCGATGGTGACGGTGGTGAGGTTGAGGCATTGGGCAAAGGTCCACTTGTCGAGAGAGGGGACCTGATCGGGTAGGCTCACTGAAATAAGGCTGCGGCAGTTTTTGAAGGCCTCTTGACCGATGGTTTTGAGAGAGCTTGGGAGGGAAAGTTGGCGGAGGGCACGGCATTGCTCAAACGCAGAGGTGCCGATTGATTCGAGGTTCGCGGGAAGGGTGATGGAGGTAAGGCTGCGGCAATGAGCGAAGCAGTTTTGGGGAATCGCGGTGAGCTTGTCAGGGAGGGTGATAGCGGGTAGCGAAGTGCAAGATTCAAAAGCACCGGACCCGATGGATCTGATGCTTGCGGGGAGCGAAAGGGATGGCAGGCTCCCACACATGGCGAAGGCGGATTCTCCAATCGAGGTGAGCTCGGAGGTGATGTTTACCGTAGAGAGAAGAGGGCAAGCACTCGCGAAGAGAGAAGGGATCTCAGTGATCCCGGAGCCGATGGAGAGGGTGCTCAGGAGATTGCAGTCCTGGAAAGCGGACTCGCCAATAGCCGTTACGGAGTTGGGAATGGTGACGGCGGTGAGCAAGCGGCATTCGTGGAAGGCGTCGTGGCCAATGCTTTCGAGGTTTTCATTGAGGGAGATCGAGGCAAGATTCCGGCAGCCGAGAAAGGCACCGGGGCCGAGGGAGAGGAATGAGTCGGGAAGAGTTGCTGAAGTAAGGCCTGAGTAGGCAAAAGCTTTCTCTCCGGTGGTGGTGAGATTCTCGCCGAGGTTGATCTGTGTGAGGCCAAGACAGGCTTCGAAGGCCCCTCCGGCGATTTGGGTCACTGACGACGGGATGGTGTAGGAGGCAGGGACGTTGCGCCCGACGGGGTAGGCCACGAGGGTATCGAGGTTCTTTGTGAAAATGATGCCATTTTGAGCGAGGTAGCGGGGATTGGCGGAGGAGACGAAAAAGGAGGTGAGGAGTCGGGTGCCGGTGAGGGCACCGGGTTGGATGTCGGAGAGGGAGGCGGGGAGGTTGAGGATGGGGGG
>CAJXVQ010000480.1 GCA_913060685.1 uncultured Verrucomicrobiales bacterium | reverse complement strand
TCTACACAGAGTAGATCGTCGGCAGCGTCAGATGTGTATAAGAGACAGCTACAAGATCAACCTGACCCTGGACCCGGGCCAATTGGCCGGTTCCCGCATTACGGCGCTCACCGGAGCAAGTAAGTTTGGCATTAGCGGAGATGCGACTTGGAGTGCCGGGAGCGTGACCGGCGATCTCAAAAGTTTCGGAGGTGTCATTGGTGCGACCAATCGGATCATCGCCGAGGTGGACGCTTCGACCTCGATCAATTTTGAAATGGAGATCGACGGAGCGGAGGGCCCGGGCGATGTCCTGGTATTCTATGTCGATGGCATCAAGGTCGCCGAAACCGATGGTCCGGCCGTTACGGTTGAGCAGGATCTCGAAGGTTCCGGGGTGCATCTGTTGATGTGGGAGTTCAAGCGCGGCAGCGGTAATGCGGTGATCCGGAATGTTGCACAATAGAGTGGATCGAGGTATCTCCTTCCTATGAGAGTCATTCCAGCCGTCGCCGCCTTTGCTTTTGTTTTGGCTGCTGCTTCTTGCAACAAGTCGGAACCGGCTGTCACCGCACCACCAGCGGAAGATGGCGAGGTGTTAATTCGGGTCGGAACGATAGCCATCGATCAAGCAGATCTCGATTACCATCTCAAAGAAAAACACGACGGGCGTAGTGACGAGGCAACGCGCGAGCTGGCGCTGACCGAGCTCTCGGAGCGTGCGCATTTTGTGCAGGCCGCCCTCGATGCCGACCTGGATAGCGACCCGCTTGTCCGCGCCGAGGTTGCCCGCCTGCTCTCAACCCGTTTGAGAGAAACCGAGCTTTTCCCAAAGCTGAAGGCGGCCGCGGCGACACCAATTTCCGAAGAACGTTTGCGTGAAATCTATGACAGCCAATCGGCTCGCTTCGCGTCCCCCGAGAAACGCCAGGTCGCGGTGCTCTGGTTGAAGCCCGGCCCCGATCCGGCCCGGGTGAAGCGGTATACCGACAAGCTGACGAAGGCACGCGAATGGTTTTTTGAAGAAAGCGACCTGGCCGATCAACCCGGGAAAGGCTTCTCGGTGCTGTCGGTGGATCACTCGGAACATGCCGCGAGTCGCTTCAAGGGAGGAGTGCTGGGGTGGATCGACGCCAAGGGGGGTGCCACCGAATGGAATCGAGCGGTGGCTGAAATGGCCTTTTCAATCGATAAGGTCGGCGAGGTCAGTCCGGTCACGACCCGTCCCGAAGGAGTTTTCCTTGTCCGGTGGATGGCACACAAGCCCGCCTTGCAGCGTTCCTTTGATTCGGTGCGCGCCGAACTCGAAAAGCTGGAGCGCAACCGATTGAAGGAGCAATTGGAGACTGAGTTCAGGAAGGGAATCCTCAGGGAGAACCGATAGGTCGCTTGATTTTGCAGGGGGGACAGGATGAAACCAAAAGAGGCCATGCCTGTCAGGCATGGCGGATATCTTTCTTCTTCTGTAATTTCTCCCGTTCCGGCACGTTTCCATTCCATGGCCATCCCTGCGAAAACCCTCCTCGCATTCACCCTTTTCTCTTTGGGAGTGGGATCACTCTCTGCCGCCGGGAAGTTTCCACGCGAAGACCTCGCCTTCTTCGAGAAGAAGATCCGCCCGGTTCTTATCGACAAGTGCTACAAATGCCACGCCGTGACTTCAAAGAAGGTCAAAGCAGATCTCTTTCTCGATACCCGCACGGGCTTCCTCAAAGGCGGCGATACCGGCCCCGCCATCGTTCCGGGCGACCCTGAAAAATCCCTCCTCATTGAACTGATCCACTACAAGGATCCCGACATGGAGATGCCTCCCAAATCGAAGATGCCGGATGCCGTCATCGCCGATTTCGAAACCTGGGTCAAAAACGGGGCGGCCTGGCCTGACGAAGCGGCCCCGGCTTCGGAAGGAAAAATCGCCGGCTTCGACCTTCAGAAACGCAAGTCCGATCACTGGTGCTGGAAACCTCTCGCCCCTGCTCCACGCAAGCCCGGCTTCATCGATGCCCTCATTAGCGAAAAGCTCAAAGAGGCCAAACTTCGCCCTGCCGCCCCCGCCGACCCCGCGACCCTGCTACGGCGCCTCACCTTCGACCTCACCGGCCTCCCGCCGACTGTCGAGGAAATCGAGAACTTCAACAAATCCGCCGCCACCAATCTGGAAGTGGCCATTGAAAAAACCGTCGACCGCCTTCTCGCCTCCCCACACTACGGCGAACGTTGGGGCCGCCATTGGCTGGACACCATGCGCTACGCCGAGAGCCACGGTCACGAGTTCGACTTTCCCATTCACAACGCCCACCACTATCGTGATTACGTGATCCGCGCCCTCAATGCGGATGTTCCCTATCACCAATTCGTCGCCGAACACATCGCGGGAGACCTCCTCCCGAAGCCCCGGCTTAATCCTCAAAACCAAACCAACGAGTCCATCATCGGCACCGGTTTTTGGTATCTCGGTGAAGCTGTCCACGCCCCCACCGATGTCCGCAAGGACGAAGCCGATCGCATCGACAACATGGTCGATACCTTCTCAAAATCCTTCCTCGGTCTCTCCATCGCCTGCGCCCGTTGCCACGATCACAAGTTCGACGCCATCTCCACCGCAGACTACTACGCCCTCACCGGCTATCTCCAAAGCACCCGCCGCAACGAGCACAAACAAGATCCTGGCAAAAAGATCGCCAATGGCATCACCGGGATCCAAAAAATCGAAGCCAACGCAAATCGGAATTTAAAGGGAATCGCGCAGACAAGTCCACCCGCCGAAGGCCTCCTCCTCCCGTCCAGCTCCCGCTGGTTCACGTCCGGACACGCCTTTGGAGATTCCCACATCCCCGCCCTCGGTTGGGTTCCGGTCAAAAACACCATCACCGAACATGCCGTCTACGATAGCGGCCGATACGGCGACAAGCTCCACGGAATCCTCCGCACGCCGACCTTCGAAATCACCGGCGACCGCGTTCACCTCTACGTCAAAGGGAACGGGCGGGTCCGCCTCATCATCGACGGTTACTTCATGGAGCCTTTCAGCGGCCTCCTTTTCAAAGGCACCCGCAAAGACATCAAAACCGGCGACAAATGGCAGTGGATCACACTCGCCGGAAAAGACATCGCCCAAAAAGCGGGCCAAACAGCCTACCTCGAAGTCATCGACTCCGGTCCCGGCTCGGTCGCAGTCAAAGCGGTCACGACCGCACGTGATCAACCCAACCTTGCTGAGGTTTTTCCCCCGAACCCTCGCGCCGCCGAACTCCAAAAACAGTTCGCGACCCAGCTGGCCGAGCTTTCCAAAAAAGCCAAAGTGATCTCGGAAGCCCTTCCAAATCCTTCCGCCACCATCCTCTCGGTGACCGACGGCACTCCCGAAAACGGCTACGTCCACATTCGCGGCTCCCATAAAAGCCTCGGGAAAGAAGTCCCCCGCCGTTTCCTCACCGCTCTCGGGGGCGAAGAAGTCGCGCCCTCGCAAACTTCATCCGGTCGACTCGAACTCGCCGAGCAAGTCGTCTCGCGGGAAAACCCGCTCACCGCCCGCGTCGCCGCCAACCGGATTTGGCACCACCTCTTCGGTCGCGGCATCGTCCCGACTGTCGATGACTTCGGCCCCATGGGCATCCCGCCCTCCAATCCCAAACTCCTCGATTCCCTGGCGGCTTCGTTCATCGAAAACAAGTGGTCTCAGAAAAAACTCATCCGCCAAATTGTCCTCTCGAAGACCTATCGTCAGTCCGCAAACCCCCACCCGGATCTTGACGCACAATACCTCGCCGATACCGATCCACAAAATATCCTCCTCCACAAAGCACCCGTCCGCCGCCTTCAGGCCGAAGCCATCCGGGATGCCATGCTGACCGTCTCCGGCCGCCTCGATCCCAAACTCTACGGCAATTCGGTTCCCGTGTACCTCACCAGCTTTATGCAGGGACGAGGCCGGCCCAAATCAGGCCCTCTTGATGGCGCCGGACGCCGCTCGATTTATACCAGCATCCGTCGGAACTTCCTCCCGCCCATGATGCTCGCCTTCGACATGCCCAGCCCCTTTTCCGCGGTCGCCCGCCGCACCGTTTCCAACGTCCCCGCGCAAGCCCTCACCCTGATGAACGATCCCTTCGTCATCGCCGAGTCCAAACGCTGGGCCGATGCCACCGCAGGGATCAAAGAGAATGACGTCCGTGTCAAAATGATGTATCTTCAAGCCTTCGCCCGCCAGCCTTCCCCGTCCGAGCTCCAGACCGTGCTCACCTGGATTCAATCCCACTCGAATCCCAAGGTCGCTTGGCAGGACCTCGCCCACTCACTTTGGAACACCAAGGAATTCATCTTCCTGAACTGATCACCACCCCAACCTTTCGACACCATGCATTGCCATAACTTCCGCCCCTCCTCGGTCTCCCGCCGCGAGATGCTCAACCAATCCGCCTGCGGATTTGGAGCCGTCGCCCTTGCCGCCCTCATGGGCAAAAACGCCTCCGGTCAAACCGCCGACTACAATCCCACCAATCCCCTCGCTCCCAAGAAACCCCACTACGCCCCCAAGGCCAAGAACGTCATCTTCCTCTACATGGATGGCGGACCTTCCCATGTCGACACCTTCGACTACAAACCCCTCCTCAAAAAGTTCAACGGCCAGGATCCGCGCAAAGCCATCGGCAAACTCGAGCCCACCCAGTTCGACAACATTGGAAAGGTCATGCAGTCCCCCTGGGAATTCAAGCAGCATGGCGAATCGGGTGCCTGGGTCAGCGATCTCTTCCCGCACATCGCCAAAGTTGCCGACGACCTCACCTTCGTCAAATCGATGACCTCCAAGTTTCCCGAGCACACTGCGGCGAATTACTTCCTCCACACCGGTTCGGGTCTTCAGGGACGTCCCAGCATGGGCGCTTGGGTGGGCTATGGCCTCGGCACCGAAAACCAAAACCTCCCGGGATTCGTCGTTCTCAACGGCGGCCTCATCCCTCCCGGTGGCCTCGATAATTTCAATTCGGGTTATCTTCCCGCCGCCTATCAAGGTTCGGTCTTCAATCCCGGAAACGCTCCTGTTGCCAACATCAAACCCTCCGAGGCCAACCCGGCTCTGCAAAGGCAGAAGCTCGACCTCATGAGGCAACTCGACGCCACTTCGAAGTCCCGTTTCGCCGGCGAAGAGCAAATTGAATCTGCCATTCTCAATTACGAAACGGCCTTCCGGATGCAAGCCGCCGTTCCCGATCTCCTCGACCTCACCGGTGAGTCCGACACCGTGAAAAAAATGTACGGTCTCGATTCCGACTTTAATCAGACCAAAACCTTTGGCCGTCAATGCCCTGTCTCTTATACACATCTCCGAGCCCACGAGACCGAGGCTGATCTC
>CAJXVQ010000479.1 GCA_913060685.1 uncultured Verrucomicrobiales bacterium | reverse complement strand
AGATCAGCCTCGGTCTCGTGGGCTCGGAGATGTGTATAAGAGACAGGGATTGGCGGAACTTCGGGGGATTGACCGAGGAGGCTGCGCAGGAGGTGACGGTTCTTTTTTGCGGCTCCGGAGGCGAGGCCGTAGTGGCGAATTCGGGGGAAGCCTTTTGGGAGGATGTGGAGGCACCAGCGGCGGAGGAATTCGTGGGGGTGGAGTTTTAGGACGCTGGTTTTCTTGGTGTTGCTGTCGGTCCATTTGAGGAGGACGTTGCCGTTTGGGTCGTAGCCGAGGATTCGCTTGGCGCTGAAGGCGGATCTTTGAACGTATCTGGCAAGGTAGCGGAGGGCGGTTTTTCCGCTGCCGACAGATTGGAGTTGGACGTTCCACTGGGTTTTGGGATTGAGGGCGCGGTGTTGATCCGCTGTCAGTTTGGCGAAGATTTCGGGGTGCTCTGTTTTGAGGATACTTTGGATGAGGCTCCTAAAGCGGGCAGCGAGGGGGCGGTAGTGAACGAGGAACTTGCTGGGGTCTTTTGGGCGATGGAGGGTTTTGTTTTTGGGGTCGAGGGCGATGGCGGGAATGATGATGTGGACGTGGGGATGGTGTTGGACCTGTCGGCCCCAGGTGTGGAGGACGGAGGTGAGGTGGAGGATGAGGTTTGGGTTTTTGAGCTTGGTGCGGGTGATGTCGTGGAGGGTTTGGGCACTGGCTTTTAGGAGGAGACTGTAGAGTTCTTTTGGACGGTGAAGGCAGAGGGAGCGGAGTTGCTGCGGGATTGTGAAGGTGACCATAAAGTACGGGACTCCTAAGAGTTTGGCTTCTTGTTTGGCGGTCCACTGTTGTTGGTCTCTTGCTCCACATTGGGTGCAGTTGCGGTGGTTGCAGGAGTGGTAGGCGTAGTGTTTTTTGCGGCAGGTGGTGTTGGCGCATTGGTAGAGGCGTCCACCGAGTTCGGGCGTCCGGCACGCGAGGGCGCGCCGGACGGCCCGGTAGTGGACTCCGTTTATCTGACTGCGGTTTGCTTGGGCGTATGAGGCCCAGGACGCACGCAGGATGTCTGCGAGGGCGAGGGCCACCTGGGTTTAGGAGGTGGTGTCGTCGGGATCTTTGGGGTCTTTGGGAAGAGGGAGGCCGTTGAGGGCGCGCCTGGCCTGGGCTTCACTAATGGCGGTGATGTGAAGGTAGATCAGAGTGGGTTTGAGGGTGCGATGACCGAGATAGGCCGAGACTTGACGGATATGCGCGCCGCCTTCGAGAAGGTGCGTGGCGAAGCTGTGACGTAGGGTGTGGACGACAAGCTTGAGATGTTTTTTGGCAAGGCCGCATTCGACTTTGGCGAGCTTGAAGGCAGCCCAAGTGCTGCTGTCGTTCATGGGTTTGCGGCTATCGTGGAGGGCTTGCTGGAGTGGGATGCCGGAGCCTCTCCAGCCGCGACCGGGTGCGGGGAAGAGCCATTCGGGATTGCGATGCCACTTCCAGAAGGCGCGAAGCTTGAGGAGGAGTTCGGGCGAGATGGGAATGTCTCGTTCGCGTCCTCCTTTTGCGTGTTTTGTGGTGACACGCAGGGTGAGCATTTCGCCATTAATGTCGGTGGGTTTGAGGTGGAGGGCTTCGGAAAGACGAAGCCCGCATTGATAGATGGTGGTGAAGAGTGCCCGGTATCGGCCGTCACGAAATGTCGAGAGAAGCAGGATGACTTCCTCGCGGGTGAGGACGTGGGGCAGTGGTTCTTCACGGCGGATTTTGATCTTCGACCAGATCTTCCAGCGGAAGTCGAGGTGATCGTGGTAGAAGGTGCGCAGGGCGCAGACGGCTTGGTTGACAGTGCTCCCTGCGAGATTTCGCTCGGTTTGAAGGTGGAGGAGGAAGTCGAGAACCTGACCGCTTTTTAAAGTCGGCAGATGCTCCTCTGGATAATGTGTCGCAAGCTGTTTGATCCATCCAAGGTAGGTTTTGGAGGAACGTTCGCGGAGACCTTTGAGTTGGACAAAGCGTACGAATTGCTGATACCAATCTTCTGAAGCGAAGCCGTCATTGTGTCTGTTTTTTTGACATAACGCAGAGAAAGATGACGGGTTCACTTCAATCTTTCAACCCTGTAAGCACGACCTCGCCGCGATAGCGGCTCTGTTCAACAAGACGTTGCATCCAACCTATGAGTAGCTGCGCAGCCAGGTTTTTCTGGTAGTTTAAACCATTCACAACAAAGTAAAGTTTCCTCTCACTCATAGGTGGATGAACTTTACGTTAGGCGAAAAAACAATCAACCGATGAACCTGATTTCACAATGCAAACCATCGTAAAGCGACTTCCCATTGTCGGTGGAGTTGCTGCAATTTGGGTGACACTTGGAGCAATCTGGCTTGTGATCTATGTGGGACATAATTCCATTACAGACGGGCTCCTTGCTGCATCGTACCTGTTCGCATGGGGGTTCATTCACGGGGACGGCGGCAACAGCACAATGGAATATTACCACGATGGCTTTCTGTTCGGTCTAGCCTTCAACATTATGGTAGGCTCATTGGGTGGTTGGATGATACGCGGAATACTCAGCCTAACAAATCGAAGCTGGGCGACACCTCACCGCCACTAAAGTTTGTTTTGAATTTTGAGGTTCGGTGAGATATTGTCAGCCGATCGGAACTGGTAGATCACTCGCGGTGAGGGTCGCCAGTTCTCAAACGTTCTGCTAAAAATGGAATCCGCTCTGCCATGCGAGAAGCCCCCAGTTTGGAGCTTCACGATCAACTTCGACGAGAAGAATTCCTACCGTCTGAGTGCGGGTATGATGTTTGCTAAGAGCGCTGCGGACGTAGAACAATTTGGTGAAGCATCTGGGTTAGAAGTGACCGCCAGATCTGATCGCAATTATGGGGAAATGAGGTCACTGAAAGTCCGAGAGCCAGCGGACTCGCCGAAATTAAAGTTGCTGATCCGAGCCCTTGAGGAGCGATACGGCATTAAGCCTTCGAAATGGTTCATCGTCCCCAATGAGCTTGAGGATCAGTATTTCGGAGTTCGAATAGAGCGTGAATTTTCGGACAACCAAATTGAATATTCGAAGTATCTGAGGCTTATCGCTACTCGGTTTCAGATAGGAAGCCACAGTCGCCGAGAAACCCCCGAAGACGAAACCTACTATGTCGAAAATGATGGAAAGCAGGGAACCAAAGTGGATTTCGGATTCATTTCACCATTCCCAGCAATCGGATTAAGCCATAAATTAAAAGAGCAGATTGAGGCTTACAGCCTCAAGGCGATCCGATTTGAACCCATTGTAGTGCGCAGAAAGGATGGCAAGGCACCTCGAAAGCAACTCTGGAAAATTTACAGTGACATCACCCTGCCGCGAAGTTGCTGCCGGTACATTGACGCGAATGGGCAGGTAAAAGATCCATATGATGATTGGTCATACAAGTGGGAATGCGCTTATTTTGACGACGCAGGACATGTGCCAGTGGCACTCTCATACGATCGAAAAGACATTGAAGGGGTTGAACCATTCGACATCGCGATGACCGCTGAGAAGACGGGTAATGGCCCGTTTATTTCTTTCCGCCACACAATTGTATCTCAACGGTTTCGCCAGATGATGAACGACCTAAAAGTTAAGGGCGTTGGCTACCATCCAGTCGTGCTAAAATAAACGAAGCAGAACAAGACGCGGATGACCAAGCCGCTGCCGCTGTGGAGTAGAAGTTATGAAGCCAGTTCTAACATTAACCCTGAAGTCGAAAGCGCGCTCTCAGCAGCGGCTGGCATCGCTTTGACGTTCGCCTCAGAAGCCTCCTGGAGAGTCGAGCCGCACCACCTTAGGCATCGGTTTCATCTGGTCGGGAAGGTTGATACTCGAGAATGTCGGCCGGCTGACATTCAAGATGGAAACAGATAGCCTCGAGCGTTGAGAAGCGGATGGCTTTGGCTTTCCCCGTCTTGAGAACCGAAAGATTCTGAGGTGTGATTCCAACAGATGCGGCGAGATCGTTGAGCTTCATTTTCCGTCGAGCGAGCATGACATCGAGGTTGACGACTATTGGCATGGTAAAATAAGGAGTTAATGATTTGTCTTCGGTGCAGGTCGTTAGCCGTCTCAAATCGTGAGCGATTGCTCTTCCTTGATTCGGCGGCCGTAGTCCAGAACCCAGCTCAGGATGAGAAACAGGATGCCCGACGAAAGGACAGGGCCGCCGCCCGTGAGGAACATGATGGGTTCTTCGTATAGATCCGTTTCAAGAAACAGTGCACGATGCGCAGCGTAGGGAGTGAAGACGTCGACGATCCATCCCATGAGGAACTGAACGACAAGGAGCGCGCCGAGGCAGCGCAATCCGATGATGGTGACGCGACCGAAGGGCTCGGCACGCCGCCAGGCCAGGGCCAGGCGGAGGAAGATGATCGCGAAGAGAATCATGAAGACCGCAGAAAGGACGGACAGCCACCGATACAGGCCTCGATTCTCATCGAGGAAAACGCGCTCTCGTTCGAGCAACTCGAGAACGGTCATATCCGCGGAGATCCCCTCGAGGTCTGGATCCACTTCGAGAATGATCTCATCCATCATACGCTTTACTTCTTCGGGAGCTTCCACAGGTGCAGAGAGGGAGAAGTTCGACGGAAAGGTGACGAGTCCGGCGATCAAGCCGAGACTGGCCAAGACGAGGAGGATGTTGCCGAGGAGGCGCAGTTTTTTCCTAGGGAGAGCGTTGTCGTTGTTCATGGAAGTGATTGGTATGGAGTGGTTTATGGTTTGGTTACGGCCGGGTCCTGACCGGCTTGATGGCAAACTTCTACGGGAGTCGGATACTGTTGTAAAGTATTTTCTTATCGTTTTACGATAACTTTATGCCGCATAACAAGACTTTGGCTTGTCCCCAACCCGTCCTTGCCTGAGGAAAGCGAGATTCTGCGCCTTCTCCGGAGTCGTGACCGCCCTTGGCTTCTGTGCCTCGTGGGTGGAGACTGAACCAGGCGAACCCCAAAGATAGCTTTGGGCTTTAGCCCCGAAGCTATCGGTTGTTGAACAGGCCCAGGGTGCTTAGGCGGAGCGTGGTGCTCAGGCTCTTTGCGTTTTCTTTTTACGACTTTCCCTCAATGGGTTACGGGCGCTTTTGAGGTGCTGAATGCTTTGCTTCTGCTCGGCGGGGGCTGCCGGGCGAACCGCGTAGCTGTTCGCCCGGTTCTGGCGGGGGGTGGAGCGGCCTTGCTCAGGTTTCATGTAGGAGGAACGTCGGAGTTGGCCGGTGATGACTCTTTGGGCGTCGTTTTTGGGTGCACGTTCTTTGGACATGGCGGGGGGCGATGAACGACGTTTGTTGATGAGGGTGGAAGTCATCCGGGTGGGCC
>CAJXVQ010000478.1 GCA_913060685.1 uncultured Verrucomicrobiales bacterium | reverse complement strand
AGATCAGCCTCGGTCTCGTGGGCTCGGAGATGTGTATAAGAGACAGGTGCGGGCATCATCTAAAAAGTCGAGACCACTCACTGAGGACACCGTAGCAAACTTCCCACCTTTGACATTCAGGAAGCTGCAGTTTCGCTCGCGGCCGCTCAATGAACCGCCATCGGAAATCAATTCATTGAGCCTGGTCTGATGCCGTCGATACTCTGAATCGGGATCCTGCATGGTGAAAATCTCATCGTCCCGGGTTGGAATGTGCGACATGACCTGCCGCCAATAGATCGTTCACAAATCGTCCTCCTCCCGGCCTGTCACAAATCCGTTCGTCACAAAAATGTCTTCCCATCCGTCATTGTTGAAATCGAGGAAGATGGACCCCCAGCTCCAGCGGCCCATCCCCACCCCTTTTGCAGCACCATCATCATGAAAAGCTCCCTTCCCATTGTTCGTGAAGAGGGTATTACCTTGAGCCAACTGAAACATTTTTTGCTTCAAGCCGGGGTCGCCCGAGGCAAGGAACTGTGGCTGGGTCATCACCCTGTTTCCGGCCGAGGAATACATACTGGCTTTGTAAAAATCCATCCATCCGTCGCGATTGTAGTCACCCGACGCAGCTGACATCCCGAACGTTCCATTCATGGTGCCGGACTCCTTTGTCACGAGGCGGAATTCCCCACCTCTATTTCGGTAAAGATCGCTGGGTCCAAAGTCATTGACCACATAAAGATCGATCAGACCATCGTTGTCATAATCCTCCCAGATCGCGGAATAAGAGAATCTCGAATTCCCCTCATCGAGCCCGACCTCCTTTGTGGCATCGTTGAACTTCCAACTCCCTTCGTTACGGAGGAGGACATTGCGCCCACCATTCCTGGCATCATAGAGAGGCATGGGAATCGGGAGTTCCTCCGCTATGGCGCGCTCGGCGTAGTAGACACATCCATAGAGATCGAGATCGCCGTCCGAGTCGTAATCCGCAGCAGCAAGTGAAAAGACATTCTCCTGATCAAAGCGGGCCCCGATTTCAAACTTTCCGGCACCGTCATTTTTAAAAGCAACGATCTGAAGAGGCATCGCAAGGACCAGATCCTGGTCACCATCGTTGTCGAGATCAACGAAGAGCGCTCCTCGAGAGTTATCGAGAAAATCGAGCCCGGAGGCTTTGGCCGCATCACGCACCGTACCATCGGGCTGACCAAGAAAGAGCCGGTTGGGCAAACCGCCAAGTTGACAACGGTATAGATCCTCAAACCCGTCCCCGTTCACATCACCCAATGCGATGCCATTGTGACCAAACTGCATCACCAGGAGGTAATCACTTAAGCGATCCTTCCAGTGCCCGATCCCGACTCCAAACTGCTCTCTCGCAATCTTCGCCCCGGCAGCATCCGAAAAGACATGACCGGTGCAATCGGTGAACCAGGTTCCACCTTTGACCGTTCTCACCTCTTCAAATTCTTCGAGCACGATGGCCGCGATCTTTGGTTCGTCGTCCCCTTCGCCTAGTACCCATGTCATCGTCCAGGTCGCGTTTTGCTCCCATGCCATGCTTGCGTCATGCACACTTAAGGAGACCAGCTGCTTCGTCACAAAGCCACCCTCTTTCGGCTGAACCCCAATAATTTTAAATTTCGCATGTCGCGCACCACCTTGCGGGATGAGATTTGCCAGGGCCGAGAATTGTTCTGCCCACGATTTCCCGCCACCGTCACTCCGGGCCGGAAGAGATCCGGCCGCACGAAGAACCACAGTCGCGCCATCTTCGAAGACCTTTTCCAGCGCCATCGGCCGCAGGGAGCCACATTGCACCTCATCAGCGAAAAGCTCGGCGAAACTTTCCCTCTCCGTGAACGTCGCCGTTTCAAACACCTCTCCCAATCGGGCCAGTTGTTCTCCGGCAATGGCGTTGAGATGCTCGCTATCCCAGCCATCCTCAAGAGGATTGAGACTCATGAGGTCCGGGTCTTTGTGGTCTTCCCAAGAAAATTCCATTCGCGATGACTTTCCTGCAACCAGGGAAGGAACAGTCTGTGTCTGCCCTCCTGTGGTCGAGGCCTCCTTCTTCCGATCACAAGCTGGAAGAACGAGAAACATCGCAGCGTAGAGCGACCTGGACAGTTTTAGTTGCCGGAAAATGAGTGTCTTCATCGAATTTTTCGTTTTGCTAAAAACTGAAGGTGAACCTCTTACCGTAACAGGAACACAAAAAAGACCACCGTCGGGCGGTGGTCTTTCAGAAAGACGAGAGCTTTCGTCAAAAGGTCCTCTATCGACGGCGGCGAATAATGCCGAGTCCCGCCAACAGCATCATTGCCATCGACGACGGCTCAGGCACTGCCGTGGCATCTACGGAAACAAAGTCATAAATGACATTTCCGGTAGTCGCTCCTACGGCAAGAAAGACGTTTCCGGCAGGAACCACAGCGCCTGTTGTAAAGGTTGCGATATTTCCTTGCGCTGGATCAAGCGAGGAGACTGCAAGGAATTGGTCCGCAGTGGTAAACGCCGAAGTATCCGTGGCTCCAGGAGTTCCCAAAAGAGTTGCACTCCCATCTGCAATTCCGAAAAAACCAACCGTATTGGCACCTCCCCGACGACTCACAAGAAGATCCACGGTATAGGTCGTGTCAGGCTGAAACACAACGCCGAGATCCTGATAGACAAATCCCCCGGTCCGGAGGCCAAGATAATTGACTCCATCGCCACCGGTTGAACCGATGTCCAAAGACTCCTCGAGGAAGTAGTTATTGTTGGCACCATCGACAGTGAGGAGGTCGGGAGTTCCCGCGACACCGCCTTGAGATGTCCAGTTATCCGGGATTCCATCTGCCCAAGCGCTGCCACTGTTTGCCCTAATATCATTGTCTTCAAAGCTGGCGTTGTTGACGGTAATTGATGCGGCACCAGCCATACTCGGGACGCACAGAGCGACCAAAACGGCTTTTACGATCTTGAATTTTATTTTTTTCATCGATTGGATTGGATTCGAACAAGTTAGATAGGATCGTCCCTTGAAATTTTTCTTCTAAGCGGGAGAAAAGTGAGATTTTTTTCCAAATCGAGCAAGAACCTTTTTTAAGGTCGCCCCATAAATTCAAAAAAATCGATTCCAAGGGATTAAAAAAATCGGATCAATTAATTATCTCTGATCCTCAACGACAGCTGACAGGCTGGTATCTCGATCGCCGAAAAAACCGCAGCCAAAAAAGATCTTGGAAAGACGGGCCGTAGATCTGCACTCCCAGCCTATGAAGATCGCGCATAAATTTCCCGACCCCAGAAAAATGCATTGTGGTCCTGAAATATTTCAGGCCGAAATCACCACCACCACCACGCCTAACCACAGCTTCCGCTCCGCCCCAACCCCGGCTTCCCTCCGCTTTCCGTCAGAAGCAACTGCAGCCCACCGACGAGACAACTGGGAAGGTCCTCGCTCTTCGCTCACGAACCATTCTCGCTATGGCGTCATCGCTGATCCGATCCGAAACGTGGCCATCAATGCCCGTTCTGTGTGAGCGCCCCACTCTGCACCAAGTTATTGCTAGACCCGGATCTTGCTTCTCGTATGAATTCCAGACAAGTCGGCACCTTTCCGGTTCATTGCTCCACTCGAACCCCACATCTCATTATTATGAAAAACAAACTCTTTCTCTTGATCGCCCTTCTTGGGACCTTGTGCTTCGTGAGCTGTGCGTCGAACCAGCAATTTATTCCACTTCCTGATCAGAGCAGAGTGGTCGAGGATCCCGCCAAGGGGCGAATTTATGTGATGCGACCGGCGTCGGTTGGGAGCGCTATTTCGATGGACGTCAGCGATGATGGCAGAATCATCGGAAGCACGGGGCCAAACAGCTATCTTTGTTGGGAGCGGCCTCCGGGGAGGACAATCATCTCCGCCAAATCGGAAAACACCACCGCCGTCGGGGTCAATGTTGAGGCAGGAAAGGTCAACTATTTGTTTCTCCATGTTCGGTTGGGCTGGGTCATCGCTCGAAACATCCTGGAAATCGTTAGTGAGGAAGAAGGAAAGAAAATCCTCAAGGGATGTAGTCCCCCGAAGGTGATTCGATAACGAGGCTTCGCCGCGGCATCTCGCAGACAAGGGAACACGTAAGTTCCTTCCCAGCCTCTCTAACAATTAGTTTCAGTTTACAATTATATCCCGCAGTAACTGCAGGAACCATCTTGTCTTGCCGCCTCAAGATCAGCCTCATGCCGAAGCCGCGACTGGTTGTCCCCCACAGTTCTCATGGGACTTTCCCTGATCTGGCGATTTATCACACGACGTCGCGGATCGTTCATCGCCAATTTCTCTTTCAGGCGGAGGAAAAGGAGCAGTTCAGAGTGCTCATCCGGATCTATGAGCGCTTCACCAAGCGGATGCACAGTTTGAGCGAGTTTATGCGGGGGCTTTTGCAGCGCTATACCCGATAGTTTAACAAGAGAGACGGAATGTGGAGAACCCTTTGGGAGGATGTCATCGTGCAGAGTGGGCTGACGGCAAGGACAATGGCGGCTTACATCGATCTTAATCCGGCTCGGGCCGGCATTTATTAAGACCCTGCCGATTATCGATGGCGTTCCTGCGGAGCAGCGGTGGGTGGTAGTCACGGAGCTACAAAGGCGCAAAGTGGCCTTGTGGGTGCACTCCGGGGGCACGAAGGCCACGCAGGGACCTCGCGAGCCTGGGCACAAGGGGGGATTTCAAAGGAGTATCGCAAACTCCTCCTCACCAACGGAAGCGAGCAGAAGGAGGATTGTTCAGACGGGCGCAAACGCACTCATCGTAAGAGAATGGATCGAAAGGTGGCTGGGAAAGAGAAGGCCCGGTTGGAGAATGAAGAAGCCCGCGATCTCAAGTACGGATGACGCTTCTTCTGCCTCAAATCGGGAAAACTCGCATACGTGACTCAGCTTCCCACATCCCTCTGAAGAGCCTACCGCTCCTCAAACTATCGTTTTTTTCAACCTTGAAACGAACAACTGCCAGAAAATCTGGAAAACTCGATCTCGCGGTAAACGGCGCTATGCATCTTTGGTCTAATCCAGGGCCTCTTATCAGAGAAGAAACAAATCCACCCGTCTCCGACCAAGCTCCCGGGAGAAACAGAGACAAAGTGCCCCGCGAAGATCTTCCCAAACAGGAGACAATCGGCTAAACCCACCGCCGAACCTCCATGCACCTCAAACTCACCATTGCCTATGACGGCGCAGCCTTCGGCGGCTGGCAAATCCAAGCCAATGCCGACACCATTCAGGAACGCATTGAGAAAGCCATCGCCACCATCGCCAAGGAACCTGTCTCTTATACACATCTGACGCTGCCGACGATCTACTCTGTGTAG
>CAJXVQ010000477.1 GCA_913060685.1 uncultured Verrucomicrobiales bacterium | reverse complement strand
ATCTACACAGAGTAGATCGTCGGCAGCGTCAGATGTGTATAAGAGACAGGGCGAGCACTGCAAAGAAGCAATTGCTCGCCCACACGTAGAATGAGTAGGTCCACCAAAGCTCCTTCATCAGCGGACTAAGATCTTTAAGCTTCTCTTTCCACCCAAGCACTTTGGGGATCCAAAGACTTGCGATGACCAGAGCGGTCAAACCGAAGCCAGCGAATAAAAGTCCGTAATTCAGAAGGTCCTTCATAAGTTTGTAAAAGTGGCGGTCGCAAAAATTGCGGCCAGGGTAAGAAATACGAGAAGGAAAAACACATCCCATAAGCGCTCCTTTCGGCGCTCCGCTTTGTCATAATAGGTAAGTTGAACAACAACCCGACTCCCCCAGAAAACCGCAAAAAATCCACTCACCACCCGGCCCATGCCCTCTTCAAGGAACAGCCCCGGCCATCCCAGGCAAAGAATCGCGAGGCCCGAAATAAGCATCACGATATACCCGCAGTGCACATAGAAAATCTGCCGCACCAAGTTACCCGCACCTGCCAAGTTACGACCATACCCCAAACGCGGGGCCGCCACAAAATTCGCTACGACCAATCCGACGCAGATCAGCCCTGCGAGTCGCAGGATCCAGAGATTCATTTCAACATTCATTGTTCTATTTTTCTACGGCTTATGAACGGACCTGCCGCCGTGATAAGTCCGTATCTTTTTTACATCTCAAACACTCTCGCCAGGCGACGCGGGCGGGTTTTGTGGTCTCCTTTGCGGAGGAATTTTTTGATCCAATTAATCATCACTTTGGTTTCTATGGGTTCAAGGGTGGAGGTGTGGGTCTTGCTCCTTTGCTGCGCACGCGGCTGAAGAGGAAGAGGTTGAAAAAATGCATCGCGCCCAGGACCAGGAGCACCACGCCGAGCTTACCGCTCAGAGCTTCGAAGATTCCGGTGGTGCCTGCGACCATGACATCCAGTTTGAGATAGAGAGTCACGAAGCCGATATTGATGAGGTAGAATCCCACCACTAAAAGGTGATTCACGCTGTCGGCCATTTCTTCGTCTCCCTCGAAGCACTCGACGAGAAAAACCCTCCCGTTCCGGTGAAGCGTCCTTGCCACCCAAATAGTGACTGGAATCGCAATGAGGAGATAAAGGGCATAGGTTGTTACGGTTTCGTTCATTTCTTTATTTTGGTTGAAAGCTTTAGTGCATAAGTTCCGCGCGCCACTCGTCGTGGTCGGTTGCGCAAGTATCGCCGTCACATTCAGGCGGTGTCATTAAATGAAGAGTTTCTCGTACTTCGCGGTCCTTGCGGTGGAAGAAGATCTTACTCAAGCCATGCCGGTTCGCGGCGAGGAGCCGACACATCTTGATTGCGACCGCCAGCATCGCGGGCTGTGCGAGTTTCCGGGCGAGGTCGCGGCAGTTCGCACAACCGTGAAGGCACCACACCCACGCTTCCGCGCCCCGGAAAATCACCCCGTCATCCGTGCGCACGATCATCTCGCGAGCGGGATCCAGCGTGCTCACACCGGGGAAGGCCTTCTCCGCTTCCGGAGACTGATAAGGAATAAAATCGATCTCAAAGGCCCGCGGCTGTCTGTTGATCCACTCATGGAAGGTGCAGCACATTCCGCATCGGCCATCGTAATAGACTTCGATTTTTTTTGTATGCATGGGGAATTTCATTTTCTCATCTTTCTACTTGTATTGTTTTTTCAGTATTTTCTGAAAGTTTGCTTTGTGAGATTTGAAGTGTTCGTTCTTCCACTGGAATTCGACTCTTAGCCGAAGATTTTCATCGCCAACTTAATGGCCTTACCGTGCTGCATCGAGGCCACCCGATCACCCATCTTCGAGGCAAAACTGACGAAGTCCTCAAGCTGATCCATTTGGTCGTTGAAGGCCTTGCCATCTTTCGACTTCATATCGTCGGTCGCGGCCTTGCAGCTTCTCAGCGTCTCCAGGGCGGGATCGATCTCACGACGCTTCCGCTCGCGGGCGACCCGACGAAAAATTTCCCAGACATCTTTCTCAGCCTCGAAGAACTCCTTGCGCTCTCCTTTCTTGGTCACGATCCGAATCAAGCCCCAACCCACAAGGTCCTTGAGGTTGGTGTGAGCATTCCCTCGGCTAATCTCAAGATCATCCATGACCTCGTCCGTGCTCATGACATCAGGAGCTGTCATGAGAAGAGCGTGAATCTGAGCCATGGTGCGATTAATGCCCCACTGCGCGCCCATGATGCCCCACCGCGTCACGAACTCGTCGCGCGCTGCTTCTAATCTGGTCGCCTCATCGCTCATCTGCTTTCAGTATTTACTGAAAGTTCATTTCCGTCAAGTCCACACAACACAAAATTGGAAAAATTCCTACGATCCCGTAAGGATC
This sequence comes from uncultured Verrucomicrobiales bacterium, assembly GCA_913060685.1. Taxonomy (GTDB): domain Bacteria; phylum Verrucomicrobiota; class Verrucomicrobiia; order Verrucomicrobiales; family Akkermansiaceae; genus SW10. The sequence goes on along the minus strand of CAJXVQ010000477.1, from coordinate 2,959 downwards.
CCGCTTCGACAGGGTCCGAATGATCACAGGAGAGGCCTTCTCCTCAGAATCGCACTTGCTGGATTACCGCTTTCTTTAACGCACACCCTGAATACCGTAATCCTGCCCCCTTTGGGCGATGGAAATCGTCGCTGCCAACCAAGGAATCATAATCAGCAACGGAATCGAAATTCCGTCGCCTCATTATTGGCCACTTAGGTCATCCAAAAGCTCACCGTCGCGCCGCAACAAGTCGCCAACCAAAGAGGCCTGACTTCATAGCTCGAAAAAGCCCGACTCCCACACGGGAAATCGGGCTTCTGAAAAATCAGATCGCTTGCTTCTTAAGCGTCAGTCAATGCTGCCACTCCGGGAAGAGGCTTGCCTTCCAAAAGCTCGAGGCTCGCACCGCCGCCGGTCGAGATGAAGCTCATCTTGTCGGCCACTCCAAATTTCACCGCCGCAGTCACGGAGTCTCCTCCACCCACGATGCTGAGCGCACCGCTGGCAACAACCGCTTCCGCGATCGCTTTGGTTCCCTTTGAAAAACAATCTTTCTCAAAGACTCCCATCGGGCCATTCCAGAGAACCGTTTTGGCGGTCGACAGGACCTCTTTAAATTCTTCAATCGCGACGTCGCCAATATCGATGCCTTCCTTATCAGCCGGGATGGCACCACCTTGGCCGTAAACTCCGGTGTTCCAGGTTTCGGCCCCTTCTTTAAATTCTTTCGTAATGCGGGTGTCGGCAGGAAGAAGGAATTTCACCCCCTTTTCCTCGGCCTTCTTGAGGATTTCGAGCGCGAGTTCCTGCTTGTCATTCTCGACCAGGCTCATCCCGATTTCATATCCCTGCGCCTTGCGGAAGGTGTAAGCCATGGCACCCCCGATGAGGATGGTGTCCGCCTTCTCAAGAAGAGCGCTGATCACTTCAATCTTATCGCTCACCTTCGCGCCACCCATGATGACGACGAAAGGACTCTCAGCCTTGGAAAGCTTGCCCTCAAGATACTCCAGTTCACGTTCGATGAGCAGACCCATCACACTCTTCTCGACGTGGTGGGTCACTCCCTCGGTCGAGGCATGGGCCCGGTGCGCGGTGCCGAAGGCGTCATTGACAAAAATCTTGGCATTCCCGGCCAGCTTCCGGGCAAACTCCACCTCGTTCTTCTTCTCCTCGGTGTAGTAACGGGTGTTCTCAAGAATAAGAACATTGCCATCCTTCAGCTCCGATCGGAGCTCCGCGGTGTCCTCGCCAATACAATCTTCCGCGAAAGTGACATCCTGTTCGAGCAGTTCACAAAGACGGGCCGCAACCGGCTCCAGCGAATACTTTTTCTCACGAGCCTCGGTTGGCCGCCCCATATGCGAACAAAGGACAAGGCGGGCTCCGTTGGCAAGCAGGTGCTTGATCGTTGGCAGGGCGGCTTGAATACGGGTGTCATCCGTAATTTCGAAGGCATCATTGGTGGGGACATTAAAGTCCGCACGCATTAGCACTTCCTGACCGGCGACATCGACATCGCGAATGGTGAGTTTGCTCATAATTAGACCCCCCTTGCCTGAAGGAGAGCAGGCAAACTGTCAAGATCGGGTTGCCAAGCGCCTTTCATCATAACCAGCCTGCCTTCCCTCTTGTCAATCAGAGCCGCTCCCATCAGTATATCGCCCTCACATGAAGATTAAGAAAGCGGTCATCACGGCAGCAGGCCTCAACCAGCAACATCTCCCTCTCCAATCTCTCGTCAGTCCATCCGGCGAAAATAAAACGGTCGCCGCTTTTCTCCTCGATGAGATCTTCGCGAGTGGGATCGAGTCCGCAGCCATCATCATCGCCCCCGGCACCGAAAGCGACTTCTCCTCCGCCATTGCCGACCACCTCGACCAGGTCACTTTCATCGAGCAAGCCGAGCCGCTCGGCTACGGTCACGCCGTCCTCTGCGCCCGCGATTTCACCGGCAATGACCCCTTCCTCCTCATCATGAGCGATCACCTCTATCTCTCATTCGCCACCGAGTCCTGCATTAGCCAACTGCTCAACGTCGCCTCCCAAACCGATGGACCGGTCTCCGCGGTCCAACCGACACACGAGAGCAAGCTCCCCTTTTACGGCGCCGTCGCAGCCTCGCCAGTGAGCGGGAGCCAGGGACTCTACGACGTCTCCCACATGATCGAGAAACCCACACCGACGATCGCCGAGCAGGAACTGATTGTCCCCGGCCTCCGCGCGGGCAACTACCTTTGCTTCTTCGGCATGCACGTCCTCACCAAGGGCGTGATGGAGCACTTGGACCAATCATTTTCCGGTGAAGGAAATCTCCCTCTCACTCCAAGCCTTGCCGCCGTGGCCCAAAGCGAAAAATACCTTGCCTGTGAAATTGAGGGCCTTCGATTCAACATCGAAGAATCCTTTGGCCTTCTCCGCGCCCAACTCGGGATGGCCCTCTCCGGCGATGGCCGCGATGAAGTCATGGGAGCCATGATCGAACTCATCGCCGCGACACGCCGCTAACCCCTTCCACCTTTCCAGATGCTCGTCTCCATCATCACTGCCGAGGACTCCGACACCCGCGACCGTCCTCTCGCCGAAATCTGCACCCCACTCGATCCCACGGCCCTGCTCTCAGAGTGCGCCGAGCTCGACTCCTTCCGCCGCAGCTCGGACAACCTCTACCATCGCGTCCGCGCCATCTTTTTCCTGCAAGCGATCTACCGCTTTCATCTCCCCGAAAAACTCCCCGCCGGCGACTCCGGCTCCATCCCATTCGACGGTTACGAAGACCTCCTCGGCCGCCGCTTTGAAGAAGCCATCGACACCTTCCTCGCCGTTCAAGAAAAGGACGGCCCATCCGATGGCATCTCCTCCGCCCTCGCTGCCGCCTACCACCAACTCGCCTTTCAAACCCTCGCCAACCAGGTCCGGCGTTCAGTGTGCACCTGTCTCTTATACACATCTCCGAGCCCACGAGACCGAGGCTGAT
>CAJXVQ010000476.1 GCA_913060685.1 uncultured Verrucomicrobiales bacterium | reverse complement strand
AGATCAGCCTCGGTCTCGTGGGCTCGGAGATGTGTATAAGAGACAGATTCAGGACATCCCTTCTGAAGTTGGCGGAAATCATCGCAACGTGAATCACCTCATCTCGCTCGAGGCCGACTCCAAGCTCAGCACCATCTTCGGTTCTACCGATTTCGAGGTTAACTCCAACCACCATCAAGCCGTTAAGAACCTGGGAGAAGGCCTCCGAATCGTTGCCATGAGTCCCGACGGCATCGTGGAAGCCACCGAATCCACCGACCCCGATCGCTTCCTGATCGGAGTGCAATGGCATCCCGAAAAGCTCATTGAGACCGACCCGGATCAGTCGAAGCTCTTCAACGCCTTCATCAAAGCCGCCACCGATCACGCTGCGGGCCTTCGATAGCTCATTCGAATCGATTAAGCCTTTCAGATTACCCGGTCATCATCTCAATTAACACACCTTTCGACTCACTACGTCGATGAGTCAATCGCATCCACTGATCGCCAGCCATGGCACATCTCATGCAGCACTTCCGGCATGACAACTCAAGTCGGATTCCTCCTGGATATGGATGGAGTCATCTATCGTGGCGATCAATTGATCGAGGGAACTTTGGAATTCCTCGAACGTCTGGACCGTCTGAACATTCCTTACCTCTTTCTCACCAACAACAGCCAGCGGGCCAGACGGGATATCGTCGCCAAGCTCGCTCGCCTCGGCATCAAAGTTCCTCCGGCAAGCGTCTTCACCTGCGCTATGGCAACCGCTCGTTTTCTCGCGATGCAGAGCCCCAATGGAACCGCCTACGTCCTCGGCGAAAACGGGCTCTCCCAAGCCCTCCATCACAACGGCTACACCATCGTCGATGATCAACCGGACTATGTTGTTGTCGGTGAAGGCCGGACTTTCACCTTCGAAATGATCGAGAAAGCAGTTCGTATGATTGAAAAAGGGGCGAAGCTCATTGCCACCAATATGGACACGACCTGCCCCACGGACCGCGGAATTCGCCCGGGGTGTGGAGCAATCGTCGCGATGCTCGAAAAAGCCTCGGGAGCCCAGGCCTTTAGCGTTGGCAAGCCCAGCCCTGTCATGATGCGCATGGCACGTAAGGAACTTGGCCTCACCACCGAACAAACCATCATGGTTGGAGATACCATGTATACCGACATCCTCGGCGGGGTTCAAATGGGCTACCGGACCGTTCTGGTTCTGAGCGGCCATACTTCCCGGGATGAGTGCGCACGCTTCGCCTACCAACCTGACCTTGTCGTTCCTTTCGCCAATGCGATCCCCCAGGATTGGATTCTCGAATCAACTGCTCCCGCCTTGATCGCTTCCTAATCGATTCCGCGCTACTGCCGATAAGCCGGATTCTTCTCCGTCGGAATAGGTGCCTTCGTCTCCTTCTGCCAAGCCTGTAGATCCTTCAAGAGATCGGCAGTTTTTTCGGTCTCCTTTTTGGCGAGATTCTTCCTTTCGGAAGGATCATTCTTGAGGTCATAGAGTTCGAGAGTTCCATCTTCAAAGTATTGGATCAATTTCCAGTCACCCTTGCGGATCACACTACACGGAGTCGTCCGGAAAAACCTTGAGGCGGAATCAGGATCCGCCTTGTAGCTCTGCAGATATCCCGGGAAGTGCCAAAACAAAGCACGTTCCGGGAGAGCTTCACCGCCGAAAGCCGACTTAAGGCTCACGCCATCAAGCCGTTTTGGAATTTTCTCTTCGGCCAGCTCTAGAAACGTCGGATAGAGATCGACCTGACTGATTGGGGTCTCGTTCGTCGAACCAGCTTTGATCACCCCCGGATACCTCACCAGAAAGGGTTCGCGAATACCACCCTCATAATACATCCCCTTCACGCCGCGGAGAGGCTCGGCCCTTGAAATGCTTCCGTGCGGACCATTGTCAGAGGTGAAGATGACGAGAGTGTTCTCGGCGAGCTTGAGCTCATCGAGCGTCTTAAGAATATGCCCCACCGCCTGATCCATCGCATCGATCATCGCGGCATACTTCGGACTCTTGTGGGAACCATGCGGGGCCTTTTTCTCGTATTTTGCCGTCAGCTGATCCGGCGCCTGAATCGGAGTGTGGACCGAATAGAAAGGCAGGTAGACAAAGAAGGGCGACTTGGAATTTTTCGAAATCCAGTCTGCCACATCGCGGCCGAGCCGCTCAGGCAAATGCTCGCCTTTCGGACCGTCACTCAGGTAGGGGTTCTTATAAGGCGAAAAATAGGACTTGGGATGCCCCCAGGTCGTCCCTCCGAAATTGGTATGAAAACCATCCTTGGTGGGATCCTTGCTCAAGTGCCACTTTCCGGCCACGCAGGTGCGGTAGCCTTTGGCCTGCAGAGCTTCGCCAAGGGTGACGAACTTTTCGTCGAGAATCTGCGTGTTTTTGATCGGAATAAGCTTCCGGTCCTTCGCCTTGCCTCGATCGGAATTCCCTACCGTAAAAATTCCGTGCCGGGGGGAATACATCCCCGTCATGAGGCATGCTCGCGAAGGGGCGCAGTTCGCCGCACCGGCGTAGGCATTGGTGAAGGTCATCCCCTCCCGTGCAATACGGTCGATATTCGGAGTCTCATAAAACTTGGACCCCTGGCATGAGAGATCGGTGTAACCCAGATCATCGGCATAAATGAGAACGATATTGGGCTTCTTGGCCGTCGCTAAGACGATCAAAGAAATGTGAATAAGTGCAATTTTCTTAAGCATGCTTAAATGTAATGATTCCCTCGCTTCCAAGCGACTGTGGAAGCGAGTAGGAATACCCTTGTCCCAAGCGGGTGATTATTCGAAACTTTTTTTTACAAAATCATGAAGAAAACTCTCACGCTGTGGGCAGCCTGCGCGCTCCCCATGCTCTCCCCACTCTCGGCTCAGGAAGCTGCAGACGAGCATGCGAAAACTCGTAAAGATCGCGAACGCTTGATTGACCTCGCCATCAATCTTGAGGCGAATTTCAGCAGGACCCTTCAGGATTATAGCAAGCTACAGAGCGACTACGCCGCGCTCCTCAAGAAGCCCGCGGCTCCCGACCAATCGGAAAAAATCAAGGAGCTCCAAACCAAGCTCAACCAGGCACTCGCCAATTTAAACGCCGGGAAGCCTTCGAAAGAAAACGCACGAAACCGTGCCCTTTTGGAGCAAGACCTTGTCAATCTGCGCAATGAACTGCACCGCGAGCGTAAGGACCTCCTTGTCGCTCGTGCCCGTCTCCTCCGTGTCAAACAGCTGGAAAAACAAAACAAGGCCCTCGAAACGGATCTTGGCAAGAGCACCGCCGAACGCACAAAGATGACCACAGAGCTCAAAACTCTGATGGGTCAGCTCAAGGACGGCATGCAAAAGCTCGAGAAATCGGAAAAGAGCCACCGCGAAGCCATCGCCCGTATTGGCCAGCTTGAAAAAGAAGCCACCGTCCTGAAGCAAAAAGTCAAAACACAGGATGGTGAACTCATAAAGCTCCGGGCTGAGCAGGATCAAAACAAGAAGGCCATGGCTGCGGCCGCTGACTTTAAGAAGGAGCAGGAACAACTCAAAGTCCTTCTGGGTGAACGTGAAAAGCAACTCGCCAATCTTCAGTCCCACTTGGCCGCCGAGGTCAAACGCACGCTGGAAATACCCGTTCTCATCAGAGCGCGCGACGAACTCCAAAAGGAGCTCAACCAGAGCACCACAAATTCCGGGGAGCTGAAAAAGCAAAACGAATCTCTCACCGCAAAGAAGGCCCAGCTTGAGGATGAAATCAAAGCCGTTCAGAAAAGCATCGCGACCATGCGGACCCAGTTCGATAAGAACAAAGGATCCATGGCCTCGGTTGCCAAGCTCACCGGCGAAAACAAAACCCTCGAAGCTGAGCGCGGTAATCTCGAAAACACCATCGCGATGGCGAAAGGCGAACTCATCAAAGCAATGGGAGTTCGCAATCGACTCGAAGCCGAGCTTGCCGATAGCAAAAAGCGCGCCGCTGATGCCGAAACCCTCGAAAAGTCTCTTGCCGACACGAACAAAGGCCTGATCGCCGAACAAGCCCTTCTTCATGAACACCTTCTCGAAACAAAGGAAATCGTTGGCAAAAACACCAGGGAGCAGGAACAACTGAGAAGCTCACTTGCTACCCTCGAGAAGGAAAAAGCAAGCCTGACCGGAGAGATCAGCACCCGGAACACCGAACTCATGAAGCTTCGAACCGCTTTGGCACAGAAGCCGGACATGTCGGCCGAGATCGCGAAGCTTCAAAAGGAGAAAGAGGCATTGGCCGCCAAGCTCGCCGAACGTGAAGAAGATCTCAAGAAGACCCGCAAGGAACTGGGACGACTTGAAATCACCTCGACAGTGGTGGAAAATAAATTGACCGCCCTGAAACGGTCAAAGACCACAATCACTCCAGTCCGCTATGCCAGGGGTGAGGCGGATGTCACCGCGCAACAGGCCCGCGTCCTGACCCAGGTCCAGCAAGTCATCAAAAATTTCCCGTCCGCTCACTTCGAAATTGTCGGTCACACCTGTGATTTGGGAACCGACTCCAGCAATCTCAAGCTCAGCCAACAACGGGCCAAAATGCTCCACGACTACCTCATTTCAAACGGGATCAACGGAGACCGCTTGAAATTCCGCGGAATCGGCCAAACCGAACCAGCGTTTCCGAATACCACCGAAGCCAACCGGCGCCAGAACAGGCGGGTTGTTGTCGAAATCCTCGACTAAACTCCTCTGATTTTGGAAACAATCCCATTTGGAACCACCGAAGACGGACGCACCGTTCGCCTCTTCACTCTTCGAAATCCCAACGGCCTGGAGGTTCAACTCTGCGAATACGGAGCGCTCATCGCTTCTGTAAAAGCCCCGGATCGTGATGGTCGGATCGCTCCTGTCACACTCGGGAAAGACAGTTTCAAAGCGTGGCTCGACAATCCGGATTACCTCGGCGTAACCGTCGGACGCTACGGAAATCGCATCGCGAAAGGCCGGTTCACGCTCGAAGGCAAGGACTACGAACTCGCCACAAACAATGACCCCGGCGGCATCCCCTGCCACCTGCACGGTGGACCCAAGGGATTCAATCGAGTCCTTTGGGACGGCCAACCGGTCATGCGACCAAACGCCAGCGGCATTTGCTTCACCTACTATTCAGACGATGGCGAAGAAGGCTATCCCGGCAACCTCACCGCGAAAGTCACCTACTGGCTCACCCGGGATAATGAGCTAATCTTCGAAGCCACCGCCACCACTGATGCGGCCACTCCTGTCAACCTCATCAACCACACTTACTGGAATCTCTCCGGCGATCCCTCAAAGGACGTCCTCAGTCACGAATTGAAACTGTCTCTTATACACATCTGACGCTGCCGACGATCTACTCTGTGTA
>CAJXVQ010000475.1 GCA_913060685.1 uncultured Verrucomicrobiales bacterium | reverse complement strand
ACGAGATCAGCCTCGGTCTCGTGGGCTCGGAGATGTGTATAAGAGACAGCAAAAATACCTCAACTTTGGAAAAGAAGGTACCGGGGTTATCATCACGCCAGCTGGCGGAACTTCAATCGCCAGGCAGATCACTCTCTGGACTGCGAATGATGCGGTGGAACGCGACCCAGCGAGTGTTTCCATCTACGGAACCAACGGTAGTATCCTCGGAGGCTCAAACTCAATCGCGAGCTTCACTCCGATTGCCTTGGATCTGGCGCTCGCACTTCCCGCCACTCGCAGCCTTGGCCCGGCCAGCGATGCCCCAACGCCTGATCACGCCCAGACCTTGGGATTCGCCAACGCAGCGAGCTACACCAGCTACATGATCATTTTTCCGACCTTGGAGAATACGGTGGCAGCCAACAGTATGCAGATCGCAGAAATTCAGCTCGATACAACCGCGATTCCTGAGCCCGGTTCGACTTCCCTCTTGCTTCTCGGCCTTGCTACCTTGCTCTACCGTCGCAAACGCTAGTTCCTGAGACAGCCCATTCTTTTAAGGCGTCACCGTTCGCGGTGACGCCTTTTTTAGAGATCATAACAACGCTGGTAGCGGAAAAACAACGCTCGCCAAAACCACTCGATCGCAACCATTCAAATCCCCTGAGAGCGTTCTCCCTTTACCGAATCCGGCGCGAATTGTTTCAAGAATGCAAGGACCTCGTCACGCCGGTGAATCCATTCATCAATCCGAATTGGAACCAAGGTGACACCCGACCTCATCAAAATAAGCGATTTTGACACCGGCAAGGCCTCGCCTTCCTCCCCTCCGGTTCCCACCAAATCAATCGCCACCATACGATCTTCATTCCGAATGAGGAGATCAACCGGAACTCCCGCCAGCACCCGCTGGGAAACAGCCTTCCAACCCAACCCTTCCAGAGTTGGGAGTAAATCCCGCAGAGAAGGATCACCCGCGGTGTCCCGCACCCGCCCGGTCGCCTGCTTGAGATAAGCACGCAAAAGAGACCCTGCCGGAAGTTTGGCCACATCGAGACTGTGGCACACTGCCATCCAATGCTTTGCCCGGGTTACTGCCACATTGAAAACATCTTCCCTTTCCACAAACCGCCGAACCCCGATGGAACAGTCAGTCGCCACACCGAGAGAAACAATCATTCCGTCCCGCTCATCTCCTTGAAAAGAATGCCCCGTCCCGGCAATGAGACGGTTGCGCTTGAGAAGCGTCGAGAGTTCCTCCGGCGTCAGATCGTCCCGCAAGGCTCTCGAGAAGGCATCGACCTGGGATCGGAAGGGCGAAAGAAATCCCAGGCTACTCGTTGAACCCTCGGTCACCAATCGACGACAAATTTTAAGAGCCGCCTCGATCTCTTTTGCATTCACGCCACGCACGTCGCGTTCACCCTTTGCCTGAATGAAACGGAGAACCTCATCATTCATTTTGAAAACCTCAGGCTCTCTCATCAGATGTAACTCCCCGTTATAGAATCTCTCGTTACTAAAGCGGATCAAATCAGGAAGAGAACGGAAGTGCTCGTTCAACAAAACATACGACGGAGTCCCCATCGTTTCCTCAAGCGCCCGATCAATTGCAGAGACCTTGCGATAGTGGAAAATTTCACGCTCCCGTGGCGTCAATTGATGCTGATCAGCAAGCTGTTCATGACGCTCTTGGGCAAGAAACGAAATATGCCGCAGCTGCTTGGGGTCGCCGGTAATCAAGGCCCGCTTGGCCCGATAGAGCACCGGAAGAATCGAAGGGAGATCGCACTGCGTCGCCTCATCCATAATCGCCAAATCGAAGAGTTCGGGCTTCAAGGGAAGGACCCGGTGAAGGTCGTCAGTTGTCGTAATCCAAACGGGAAAGACTTTCAATAATTGCGAAGGATCAATGGCGTGAAGTGCCTTCTCCTGATCGCTGGCATAGCGATGCCCGAGCGCCTTTTGATAAGAGCGCAGCGCTTTACGAACCTCCATCTGATCAAGAGCTTGCGCGAGATTCTTACGATGCAAGGAACGATGAAACTGCCGTGCCTTCTCGTATCGCTTGCGGTGGAGATCACGAAAGGTCGCAGCCACCTGCGCCAGCAAGGGACCTTGCGAAATTCTCTTCAAATGAATCCATTTACGAACCTTCACCCACCAGGAATCGGGCGGGCTTTGGAACCACTCACCCCTCTCCAGCGCCTCTTCGATTTCATGGCGCAACCATTCCTCCTGACGGTAGATGCCCTCGACAGCCGACCTGATCTGACGATGCAGTCGACCGTGTTGATGGCGCCCCGGTGCCTTGACTTTCGTCGCGATGATTCGGGCGACTTTCTCCCGAAGTTGACGGAGATGTTTCTTCCGCCCCGCTCTCACAATCTGTTGTGATGACGGAACCATCGCACTTAATTTCTCTTGGAGAACATCCGCCGCTTCATTGCTCCGGCAGCAAATCAAAACCGACCGACCGCGCAAAACCTGCTCAGTCGTGGCAGCAGCGATCGAGAATGATTTTCCCGTTCCCGGCGGCCCCTGACATGCCGTGATCGTCGAGGAATTCACAGAGTCAATCAGCGCAAGTTGTGAGTGCGAAAGCATCGCGGGAATGAACTCGGGCTGCCCCTTCGAATCATTCGGAGAATCCAATTCATCGTCCGGGTCAAGGAAGGTTCGTAAAGGAGCCGACATCTCAAACGCGGGGACTTTCGCCAAAAACTCCAACTCTTGCAGCAAGCCCGCCACATTCTTGGACCGCTCGGTCAAGACCACTGCCGAGGCCGGGTGAATTCTGGGGCAGGCACCCTCCCCCGCGTTCCTGACTTCACCGGAGGTCGCCAGCTTCGGAAATTGCTCCAGGGCCGTGAGATCGAGATCCGGCAAATGAGTTCGTAATTCCTTGGCCAAAAGCATCGGCGAAACAGGTCCCAGCGATCCTTCTGGCACGAGATCCAAAAAATCAGACTCGGCCGAAGTCGGAACACCAAAGGACGCAAAGATCGCGGGATTGATCCTGACTTGGTCGAGCGAAAGAAAGAGCTCGTTGTCTGAAATCCGAATCGGATACATCAAAAGCGGACAACTAATCCTGCGTCCGTCTTTCTCGCAAGTAACGGGCAATGTGACGTAAAGAAACTCGGTATCACGACGCAATAACTGAGATTTATTGACGAGGTTCTCTTTGATCTTCTCCGGCAAATCAACCGAGGTGAATTCATCCCGCGTCGCTTGCTCGGTTCCTTTGAGAAAAGCCCGATTGAGAACCCGGCTGGCGAAAAGATTTTCAATCCCAGCCCTCGAACGTTCTTCACGAAGACAGTCGCGAAAAAAGGAAATCAAGGGATTGGCTCGGCTCATCTCCGGTAGAGTAGTAACAGGACGATAAAGTCCCTCATAAAAAATTGCCTGATTTCATCCCACAGGAAAAGTTTCGTGGTAATCATGCTTTATTTCGATGATTTCAACTTTTGCTTTTGCCCGGATTCGCTCGAAGGTTACCCTATCTCCGATGAGATTGATTCCATTGCTAGCCCTCGTAGGCCTTATCAGCTCCGCAAAGGGGACACTGACCGCTACTTTCACCTCCGGCAGTCAATCCGTGACTCGCGAGGCCGCCCTTCCGGCGCTGCAGGTCACTAAAGGTGAATCGCCGACCTCCGGGCTCCCTAGCGGGCCATTTACCGCCACCTACAAAGGCACGCTCTCCATCCCCAAACGCTACCGCCTCACCTTCTCCCTCGAATCTGCGGGAGCAATCAAACTAAAGATTGCCGACGAAGACGTCCCCTTCGTTTACGGCAAAGATGGTGACAACTCGATTGGAGTGGCTGAGCGAATCCGCCTCAACCCCGGCGAGATTCCGATCGAGATCACCTTTACATCTCTCGAAGATGGCTCCGGTTCTTTCCGACTCTTCTGGGAAGAGCGACGCGAGTTTCCTGCCGAACCCATCCCGGCCTCCGCTTTCAAAAGCATTGATGAAGCGCCCGTCGATGCTGCCCACCTCTTCGCCAGCCACAACTGCATTCAGTGCCACAACGCCGACCTCGGCGCAACCGCCATGCCCGAGCTGAAATACGCCGGGCCAAATCTCACCGGCATTGGCAGCCGGGCCAATGAAGCCTGGATTACCCGCTGGATCGCCCAGCCCGATTTGCTCAAACCGACCACCACCATGCCTGCCATGGTCGACCACACCAAACCCGAAGGCGCACAAGCTGCCGCCGATATCGGGGCTTACCTCGCCACTCTTACCTCCGAAAAACAAGCAAGTAAGGCCCCCGACATTTCCCTCGCCCAGAAAGGCGGAGAACATTTCCACAACCTCGGCTGCATCGCCTGCCACTCCAAGCCGGATGCCGACGAACCCGACTACGAAAACGAACGAGTCCCTCTCAATAACGTCGCCGCCAAATTCAAAGACGGAACCCTGGTCGCCTTCTTGAAAAACCCCCAGGAGCATCACGAAGCCATCAAGATGCCCAACTTCCGCTTCTCGGACGAAGAAGCCTCCTCTCTCGCCGCCTATCTCACCAAAACCGCCACCGGCGAGCACACCCCCGACCCTTCCGAATTTCCTCCCGGCGATTCAGTTCGCGGAAAATTACTCACCGAGTCCCTCAACTGCTCCGCCTGTCACGAAGGCCTCGCGCCATCCTCAACCAAAGCCCCAAGCCTCGCTGATCTCAAGGACTGGAAAGCCGGCTGCCTCGGACCCGACGAAAAACGCGGCAAGTCACCTCGCCTGATACTCACCGACGAAGAAAAGAAGGCCATCACTCCCGCCATTCTCCCTTCCGTCCAATACGACACCGTCGAATCCTACACCACGCGTCAGATCGAATCGCTGAACTGCACCTCCTGCCACAACTACAACGGCCAATCAACCCTTCTCTCCGTGACCCACCCTGAAACCAAATCACTTCTGGATCACATCACCGAAACGGACGAACGGCTGATTCAATCCCGTCCGCCTCTGACCCACATGGGCGCCATGCTCAATACCGGCTACATTGAGAAAATGCTCCTTGGCACCGCCGAACCGCGACCACGCCCATGGCTCGACATGCGCATGCCCGCATTCCCTCTTCACGCCAAACACATGGCAAATGGACTCGGCCAACATCACGGTCTTCCTGCCTCGACGCCCTCCAAGGACAAGCCTGCAGAAGACCAGGTCGAACTCGGGGAGAACCTCGTCGGGATGACCGGCTACGCCTGCGTCACCTGCCACGCCATCAATGACAAGCCGGCCCTTGCCGCCTTCGAGGTCCAGGGAATCAACTTCGGACTCACCCACAACCGACTCCGCCCCGGCTACTACCACCAGTGGATCTGTCTCTTATACACATCTCCGAGCCCACGAGACCGAGGCTGATCTC
>CAJXVQ010000474.1 GCA_913060685.1 uncultured Verrucomicrobiales bacterium | reverse complement strand
AGATCAGCCTCGGTCTCGTGGGCTCGGAGATGTGTATAAGAGACAGCCATCATCCGACGGACCTCCAACCTCAAGAAGCAAAAGGAACAAGTCACCAAACTGCTCAGCTCACAGCGGCCTGCCTTTGTGAAAGGCATTCGCGAGCTCCTCAAACTCAAAAAAGAAGACACGTATCTCTGCGAAGTTTTCAACCACACCGCCTTTCATCAAAACATGACGCGCTTCAAAAAAGGGACAGCCCGAATGGACCTCTGCCTTTTGGGGATCCGCTTTATCGAAGGATGCCTCGACGAGGCCTACGCCGCCGAGCGCCCCGGCACCCGGCGCATGCGCTACTTCCGCTTCCCTTTTCTCGCCGAGCCTCGCGACAAACTTGCAAAGACTGAACTCAATACTCTCTTCACCGAGCTTGGCCTCATTTCACTGGGCGAAACGCAGGACTCGAAGGACTTCGACAACTACAGCCCAACCCGCGCCTACAAAGCCCTCGAAGCCGCGCACGCAGGGAAACGCTACGATGTTAAGAAAGGGGCCTATGGCATCGCCGAGCAGCCCGTGGCCCTCTTCCACACCAAGACCTGGTCCAAGATCAGAAAAGGCGTCTTAAAATTTCTCGACGCTCATCCCGTCAAAAAGAGCGCCACCAGCACTTCCAGCAAGTAAATCTCCCAACATAAACCATGTCCGAGCTGGAAACATTTCTCCGCGAATCACTCGAAGACTTCGCCCTCAGCCGATCCGAAAAGAAAGAGTTTAAAACCCACCTCGCCGGCATCAATGGAAACGCAACCGAGCAAGCCAAAGCACGGCAACTCGCCTTCAAACTCGCCCAGGCTGCCATCAACGAATTCGGACAAATCACCGCACTCGATTGGCTCCAGGGAGTGATCAAGCTCCTCTACGCCCGCGAGAACGAAGTCAAAGCAAGTGCCTATTTCAGCCCGGGAGAGGACTGCCTCCACCGCATCCGCAGACTCATTGGAGAAGCACGGGACAGCCTCGACATCTGCGTCTTTACCATCACCGACAACCGTATCGTCAGAAAGCTCGAGGAAGCGAAGGCCCGGGGCGTCACGATTCGCATCATATCCGACGACGACAAATCCATGGACCTTGGATCCGATCTCGGCCACCTGATGCGCGAGGGAATCAAGTGCCGCCTCGACCGCACCACCGCACACATGCACCACAAATTTGCCATCGCTGACACGGATCTCCTTTTGACCGGCAGTTACAACTGGACCCGTTCGGCAGCGACCGAGAATGACGAAAACATCCTCGTGACAAACAATCCGGGTCTGGTGAAGAGCTTCGCGGGTAAATTCGAAGAAATGTGGCGGAAACTGGACTCACGAAAAGTAAAGTCGGGATAACGTTTTCTGAGTTTTGGCATGCCAATACGAACTTGTCTGCTTGCGCATCGATGCCTCGCAGGTTTTCTTATTGCCGATGAAACAAGTTTTCCTAGCGGTTCTTCTCTTTTCAGCTCTTTTTGCAACAGGTGCCCCGCTCCAAGTCGACCGTCTCCGGGTGAATCTACAGGCGAACCCTACCGGGGTGACAGATACACCGAAACTCAGCTGGAAACTTGTTTCCAATGAAAAGGGAAAGCATCAAAGAAGTTATCATATTCTGGCAGCAAGCTCCCTGAAGAAGTTGACTGTGGAAACGGCCGATCTTTGGAACTCAAAAGTGGCCAACTCGGCAAACAAACACCTCATTTCCTGGAAGGGAAAAAAGCTTAAGAAGAACCAGAAAGTGTTCTGGAAAGTGCAGGTCTGGGACGAATCAAATGCCGTCAGCAAATGGAGCAAACCGGCCAGCTTCGTTGTCGGCGGCATAAAATCCACGCCCAAACCCACCCGGGTCTCCCACTTCGAAAGTAGTTCGCCAGAACTCAATAAGCTCTACACCGGGAGCATCACCGAACTCGGGAAAAGAATAAACCTCTTCTCAGCCAAGAATCCTTTGGCACTCGGTTCAGGAGCGGAAGTTCACCGCTCGGCGCGCGCACTTCTTTACCACTTCGATTCCGCCCCTCATCTCTCGGAGTGGCTAGACCTCATGGATCGCTCCGTGAATGATCACGATTTTTTCCCGATTCACCCTGGCACCAAAAAGGTGGGCCCCATTTCCTCCGATGCCGCCATCATCGTACATCATCCGGTTTGGTGGATGAGTGGCGATTCAGCTTTCCCAAAAGCTCGTTGGACGATCTACGAAAAATACATGATTGCCCGTGAGAAACTGGATCCAAAATTCAAGGGCAAAAAATGGGGCGAAGTTGGCGACACCGAGGGCGCAACAGCCGCGTTTATCGACCTCTGCTATCTGGGATTCACCACCCGCCTGGTTCGTGAACTGGCCGTTCCCGCCGCGCAACCTCTCAACGCCATTCGCTTCCAGGACTTCGCATCAAGAATCAAGAATAGCTTTCAAGCCCAATACATTGATGAAAACGGCTCACTCAAGGTCAATTCACAAACCGCCCAGGTCCTGGCACTCCGCAGCGCCGTCCTGACTCCGGAGCAGAAAAAAACAGTCACGGCCGACCTCATGAAGTCCCTCACTTCCGAAGGCCTTAAAGTGGGACCCATCGGAGCACACTTTCTCCCCGGTGTCCTGAGTCTCACCAACAACCAGAACACAGCCATCAAGCTGTTAACCAGTCTCAAGGAAGCGGATCGCAAGCAATTTATCGACAACGGAATCTCGGAATGGCTGATGTCCTTTGTCGCAGGGATCGACGCCTCGATTGCCGGTTTTGCCCAAGTCACCATCGCTCCCCGTATCCCTTCCGACGACTCCCTGAAATGGGTCAAAGCCCACTACGAATCACAAGGCGGAAAAATCGCCGTGCATTGGCAGAAACTTCCGGAAGGAGGCCTCAAGGTCGATATTACCATTCCGCCCAGCACCTTCGCACGCATTTACCTTCCAGTGAAAAAAGGACAGACCATCACCGCAGATGGCAAAACGATTAAAGACGCTCCTGCGATTGACATCCTAAAGCAGTCCGACACGAACGTCAGCCTCATTAGCCAGTCCGGTCAGTATTCCCTGCTCATCAAG
Organism: uncultured Verrucomicrobiales bacterium; assembly: GCA_913060685.1. Classification (GTDB taxonomy): domain Bacteria; phylum Verrucomicrobiota; class Verrucomicrobiia; order Verrucomicrobiales; family Akkermansiaceae; genus SW10. Next base: position 2,301 of record CAJXVQ010000474.1, on the reverse strand, counting down.
TAGCCACGTCCTCCAGCCTGAGCCGGCTTACTTTTTGGTATCCTCCAACGAGCGGTATTGCCAATCGAGCGGTTCACGGAGACCGTTCCGGGCAGGTCCCCAGCGGGAATCGACTCCGGTGGTGCCCGGTGCACTCGGATTCCTGGGACCGGGAGGTCCCCAACGGGGGTCAACTCCGCAGCTTACGAGCAAAAGCCCAATTAAACCAAGGAACGCAAAGCGCCTCTTCATGTCCGGCAGGGTTGCAACTTCCGGACCGATGTCAACCGGTTTCAGGAAAACCGGGCAAGCCACTTCACCACTCCATCCAGTGCTCTGGCACGGTGGCTCATCCCGTTTTTGACCTCTTCCCCGAGCTCTGCAAATGAAGCCTCGTATCCCTCTGGAGCAAAGAGAGGGTCATATCCGAACCCTCCTTCGCCTTGTCTCGCGGCAAGAATACCGCCTTCCACCGAACCGGAAAAATCAGCAAGCACCTCACCCGCCCGCGCCAGCACCATCACACATCGAAAGCGGGCCGTCCGATCCTCCCGACCTTCCAATTCCCGAAGAAGCTTTTCGTTATTGAGGGCATCATTCCCATCCTCACCCGCATAGCGGGAAGAATAGACTCCGGGTTCCCCGCCGAGGGCATCGACTTCCAGGCCGGAATCATCCGACAGCACCAGAGCATCAGTCAGTTTGCTGATCGCCACCGCCTTCAAAGTCGCATTCGCCACGAAGGTCGTCCCGGTCTCCTCGACCTCCGGCGGATCCTCGACAGCAGAGAGATCCAGGACCTCGCAATCACTGAGAATCGCCCTGATCTCTTCGACCTTGTGAGCATTTCGGGTGGCGACAATCACGCGTATTTTCATGCCCATCGAATAGCAGCTGAAAAAAATATTTCGATAAATTTGGAATAAATCACGCGCCTGAGACGCCTAATACCGTAATGACACTATTCAAAAAGACAGTCTTCGCTCTCCTAACAATCGCACTTGCAAGCGTGGCTCAAGCCGGCGACTTCCTGACAGACTTCGAGACCGCCAAGAAAAAAGCGGCAAAGGACAACAAGCCCCTCCTCGTTAAATTCACGGGATCCGACTGGTGCCCTCCCTGCATCAAGCTGGATAAGGAAGTCTTCTCCAAGAAGGACTTCAAATCTGCCGTCGAAAAAGACTTCGTCGTCGTCATCCTCGATTTCCCACGTAAAAAGGAACTTCCTGCCGAGCAGACCAAGGCGAACAAGGAAGTCGCCAAAAAATATGGTCTTAAAAGCTATCCTACGGTGATGCTGATGGATCAAAAAGGGAAGGTTTTCAAATCGATGTCCGGTTACAGCGGTGGCGGCGTGGAGCCCTATCTCAAAGTTCTCAAGGACTCTCTGCGCGCCCGCAAATTTCTGTAACCCTCTCCCCAACCCCATGAAAATGGGGCTACGAGATAACAACCTCGCTGTGGTTTTTCGGTGCTACCACAGCGGGGTCATTTTTTGCCCTTAATTCAAGGGACGAAGACCAATCACGGTCTCTAAATTGTGGGAACCATTTGGCCTCAAGGTCGGCTTATCGGTCCCGGCATTGGCACATTCCACGCAGACAAATTCCTTATAAGCCTTGTCCGGCAAATCGACAATTTCCTTACACCTATCTTTCCAGGGATTCCAAATGACCGTGGACCGGGAACCGGCTTTATCCACAAAGACCGAACGAAAACGGTCGAGATCACGGATCAGAACCGAGGACATCGACTGATAAATCCGGTCAACCTCTCCTTTGATTTGAAGATTCTTCTCCTGGTAAATCGCTTCTTTGTCTTCGCTGAGCCGGTCGACGTAATGCGAGCCCTTCACGCCTTCGAGTTGGATTCGTTCGATGTCTCCGAGTGAAAGATAAGTATGAAGGGCAGAGCTGACCTTATAGGTCTCTTCGCTGGTGTTCTTCATATTCAACTTTACCCTCAACTTATCAGCAATCCTGATGGTCGCGGTGAGTTCAAAATCGTAGGGAAAAAGAGCCTTCGTCTCCTCATCAGGAAGGAGCTTAAAAACGAGCGTGGCTACCTTTCCTTCCAACCCTCCCGAGATCAGGTTCCAGAAACGGGTGCGGGCAAATCCGTGTGCGGGTTTCCCGGGATCCTCGGGATGATTGCCGAACCAAGGCCAGCAAATTGGAATACCACCGCGCAGAGCAGTTCCGGGTGTCATCCGCGCCTTGGGGCTGACATAGAGAACGGGTGGGTGATCGGTCGGAGCCCACGTCAAAACCTGTGCACCTGTCTCTTATACACATCTCCGAGCCCACGAGACCGAGGCTGATC
>CAJXVQ010000473.1 GCA_913060685.1 uncultured Verrucomicrobiales bacterium | reverse complement strand
TCTACACAGAGTAGATCGTCGGCAGCGTCAGATGTGTATAAGAGACAGTCGCAGGACAGCCCGCGAAGTTGATCGGCGAGGTGTATTTCAAACGTGCCGACACGTAGTTGGCTATCTCGTCCGTCCACAATTCCTGAGGCGTGTGTTCGAACAAGGGAGGGGCAACGACCGGCGCGACAGGGCCAAGCAGCACATCGAATTTTTTGAAGATAGCTTCAAACAACGGTTCAATTTTATTGAGATAGGCCGTGCCTTCAGCAATGTCCTCCGCAGTGAACGCCGCTGAGGATAGGATATTGGACGCCAAAAGTGGCGTCAGGAGCCCGGACTCCATGAGAGGCTTTCCAGAAGCGGTCTCTACCGCACTTTTCAACGCCCCGACTTTGCCGGCAAAGAATTTCTGATAAGCGTCCGCTACCGCTTCCGCATCCACGGGCCAGGGCGTTTCCTCAACGGTATGGCCTAGGTTCTCCATCAATCGGGCCGCCTTCTGCTGTGCGTTCAGCACCTCCGGATCGGTCTTCATCAGCGCCCCGTCAGGGCTTATCAAACCAACCTTCAACCGGCGGGTTGACGGTCCCTCCACAAAGCCCACTGGCGCGAAAATCTTCCCAGAAGGATCTTCCGTCTCCGCCATTGCCGCGGCATTGTCGCGCACGGTCCGACTGATCATCTGATTCGTCTTAGCCATGTCATGCCCGCCTCCGGCCTCACCTGAACGCATGCGAAGTCGGCTCGGCTTCATTCCGAATATCCCGGTGGCGGATGGGGGCAGGCGAGTGGAACCTGCACCATCCGTGCCGTGGGCGATTGGAACAACACCGGCAGCAACCGCCACCGCCGAACCACCGCTGGAAGAGAAGACAGAATAGTCTAGGTTCCAGGGATTCCGGGTCGCACCAAAAACATCGTTATTCGTGATGACGAAACTCGCCATTTCCGGAACATTCGTCTGCCCGAAAATATTGAGTCCCGCGCTTTCAACCCCGTCCACATAGGCCACGTTTCGTTCGGGCCTGTTCTCCAGCATTAGTCGTGATCCATCGGTTCGCCGCAAACCACCAATGTCGATCATGTCCTTCATCAGTATCGGAACACCGGCAAACCGCGTATCGAGGGGAATGGTTCCAGCAGCCTTCCGTGCACGATCGAAGGCATTGTTGGTCATGAAATTAAGGGCGGGGTTCATCACCTCCACCCGGCGGATAAAGATATCAACCAACTCAGCTTGGGAAAATTCACGGGCCCGCAAGCGGGCAGCAAGCCCCAAGGCGTCCTCATCAATAAGTTCGTCATGCTTCAGGCTCTGGGCCCGTGTAAGGCCTGCAAAGCCGGCGGTGGCTGCGGCAACAGAATTTCTGAGGAAATCTCTACGATGAAGATATTTGGGCATGGGTATAGGTGGCTTTAGGGTTAGCGGATGGCGTGTTTCTTGGAGTAGATTTTTTGCCGACTAAGGTGGGGGCGCAAACCGCTGACCGATGAATCGGTCAGCCCGGAGGCAACAGAATATTCCGAAGATACACACCAATCCAAAAAACTCAAGCAGCGGTCAGCTGTTGGGTGTGATATCTTTTCGAATTGCCTACTGCGTGTTACTGCCAGGAACGACTGGGATTTGCTTTTGGCGGGAGGGCCTAGAAGCCGTTTTTGGACCGGAGCGGATGGGGGAGGGGGTTGTGTTTTATGGACTCGATACGCAAATGAGGATTCCAGAGAAACGGGGTTGGGGAACGAGGGTTGAAGTCGTCGGTTTGATTTCGACAGGAAAAGTCCTTGGTTCAGGTCGTAATTTACTGGGACCGGATGATTTTTGATCAGGCCAGCGAGCCTGTCTCTGCCTGCTTCCTAGGCAGGTGGGCTAGCTTGTTCCACCCGGTTTCTCCGCTTGAAAGGGACACAGACGAAGAACGACCCACGACTTTGTGTGGTGAATCGCCAAATCATGAAAAATCCCATCAGAAATGTCGGGGGTAATCAATCGTGGTATCGGCCTTGAGAAGACCTCGGAGTGCCACAAGGGTGACGTCAAAATTGTTTCGGTAAAGACTGCGGGAATTGAAACGATTTTCTTTCATCGAACTTCAAGCGTCTTCCTCTCTTAATCGTGGGAGCCCTTGGAACGCACCGCCGGTCCATCTCCATTTAGTTTATCGTCAGGGACACGGCATAGAGCCTGGCATCGAATACCAAAGGCGAGATTGATGTGAAAATCGCTTCGTCTTCGGTAATCTGTAGATCTGTGGGAAGCACTTGATCGTCATCAGGGTCTTCCAAATCCCGGAGATCAATCAAGTTCAAATCATATCCGCTTCGATTCGGAGCAATGGCCAGACGAACGCGCAAATAAGTTTGCTCAGGGTCATCATCACCTGGAACAAATTCCAGGATGAGATCAAGTTCCCCACCCCGTAAAAGTGGATCAGTCCCCTGAAGATATTCGAAAGCGTTTTCCACGCCGTCTTTGTCCGGATCTTTGGTCGATCCGATGACTTCCGGATCGGTGATTCCGCCAAATGACTGCTCCACCCAGGTGTCATAGCCCGGTCCGTCAAAGGACCGGGTGAGCAGCACCTGGGTCCCGGTATACTCGAGGGAAAATTGATCCGCCGCAGAGGGATCTGACGATTCCACGATAAACGTTCCGAACTCACCACTGAGGGAATCCGCGGTAAGAATGGCAAAAGGGACATCAACCGGAATGTTCGAAATTTCAAAAACGTCCACGACCAAGGTCCCCGCCAACTGGGCGCTCCCGGTCAAAGAGATCGACGACTGCGATGCTGGCGAGATTCCGATTCGGGTCTGAGCGTCTGCGGTTTGAAGTAAATCTCCATCAATCATCAACGTGCCAGGATCTCCATCGAGCAATCCCCTGGGAACGATTGTCCCCGTTTGCGTGACGGCCCCAATGACCAAACCGTTTCCATTCAGGGAAGCTCCATTCGGGATCGCAAGTGGCTCTATGGAACTCAGAATTCCAAAGACCAAAAAGTCCGCTCCACTTCCAGAAATTGGATCATTGAGGGACAACTTCGCCTCCGCTTGCACTTGGATGTCTCCAGATCTCAATTCAAAATCAGTCGTGGCATCGATGGAGAGTTCACCAGAGAAGACGTTGACCAATCCGTCAATGGTGATGGTGTCGGCCGCCAGCTCTCGTGGGCTCACCGCACTTCCTTGAAACGAGAGCACTGCGTCGGCTCCCAGCTGATAGGTGGTATCGGTCGAACTCACGGAATGCCCCACGCTGGCCCCTCTCCCCATATTATGATTCCCGGCTCCGATGATCAACTTGCCGGTTTCTCCAAGATCGATGACACCGTCCTGAGAGAATACGCCGGAATTTTCATTTCTGAGTTCTGGTCCGGTTCCTGTCGTACTGATGAATTCCAGATTCTCATTAAGTGAAAGTGTTCCCGCATTGATCAATGCGCTTCCCGATAAGCGAGCTTGATTGAGCACCATGACTCCGGAGTTTTGGAGCTCGCCTGATGGCTCGATGACCGGACTGTTTTCGTCGTCTCCCACCAAAAATGGAGATTGTTCCGAGGCCTGAATCGTCACCACCTCTCCGGCAGGTGTCGCGAGTCTCGCGTCTTGATTTCTCAGGTGAAAGAGACCTTCAGTCCCGGCAGTGGTCAAGGCCCCCGCCAGTTCGACCCAAGCGTCTCCGACCACCACTTCCCCACCGGCGACCCCTTGGAAAAGGACATTCTCAAGAACAATTTTTTCCGCGCCACTTTCCAGCAACAACTTCGAATCCATTCCCTCACCATCATCGACTACGATCGTTCCGCTGAGTTCGGCTTCCCCTTGCAGAGACAGCTGTCCGGACTCCACTTGAATATCCGAAGCCTCGAGCGGCACCTTGATTGCCGCTGTGGTCTCAGTTCCATCGAGCGCCGTTTTTTTGAGAAGCCCAAGGCTTCGAAACTTTCCAGGAGAACCCGGAATTGTCTTTTCGATTGATCCACCTGACATCTCGTAGGTTCCTTGGGAAATCAGGTTCCCGTTTGGTTCAAGAGTCAGAGCCCGGCCCTCTTGCAAGAGATACCCGTTGTTGAGAAAGGTCCCGTTGATACTTGGATCGAGGTCGCTCGGATTGCTGATTCCGAATGGATTGGTTTTGATCACAAAGCTCCCTCTTGAGGTCGCTTCATTGGTGAGTGGCCCCAATTGTCCGCCCTCCCAGATGATGGCTCCCTGGTTGATCAAGGTCTGCGTGGACCCCTGTTTCCCCCGCAGCATCACCAAGGGGGCATCGTCACTCAGCAATAAACTGTCTGCAAAAAAGGTGTTCGACATCCGCACATGACCCGCTCCCCCCGGAGTTCCGCTACTCGCCAGAGCTCCGGAAATCGTCACCAGTTCCTCGAAACTCACATAACCGTCTCCTGAAGTTTGAATCGCCAGATTTTGCGGAATCACAGTGAGCCCCTGGAATTCCAGGGCACCCGCCGAAGCCAGCCCCCCACCGGCAATGGTTGTATCGCCGCTCATCCGCAAAGTTCCTTTCCGGACATCAAGCGTTCCAGAAGACTGGGTGAATGGCATCGGAATGCGCGCTATTCCGTCTCCTGATTTGATGAAGGTCCCACGGTTTTCAACCTGGTTGTTATTTCCCTGCTCAATGATTCCGGTCGAGGGTATGAGAAACTGACCTGTGTTTCGCAAGACCGATCTATTCGCCAAGGTCAGGATCCCGTTATCGGAATCAAAGTTCGAGAAAGTGGCGTTCACTCGATCGAGAGTTAGGGAAGTCTGATACTCCACCTTCTCGGCAATCAGGGTTCCCTTTTGGAATTCCGCCGAAAAGAAATCAAAAGTCCCATCGATTTGTAAAGTTCGGTTCTCCAGCAGGAAAAAGCTTGTCGCCGGGGAGCTCAGATTCAGGTCGGTAATGGACGGATCAGTTTGCAAACTCAGCCAGGCGGTCGAGATCTGGGCGGAATCTCCATTGGTCGGGTATTGCGGGCTACCTGGTGGAGAAATCCAGTTGGTGATATCTTCCCAGTACTGAAGCAGATTCGGGGGACCGGTATAGAGGTGGGTTTGCCCGTTGGCAGGAAGCGAACAAATTCCCGCAACCATTATGGGGAGGTAGCAACCCGTTCTTAAACCACGTTTTGTAGAAATCATTTTGGAGACCGTGTCGAAAAGTGACCTGACGATCTAGTAAAATATCACGCCTGCTATGGTCTGACTGACTGCTAGATGACATGGGTTGTCAGGTGGGGGTGGAAACCGCCAAGCTGACAACTATAATGAATACAAACGAAACAAAAACTACCAAATCCTACGACACGATCAAACTCGGCATCGACGCCTACTCGAAGTGGTATTAAGTGGCTCGGCAACTCGACGGTGCCACGCCGCAACCGGTGCAGAAGATGGAGCTTGATGGCC
>CAJXVQ010000472.1 GCA_913060685.1 uncultured Verrucomicrobiales bacterium | reverse complement strand
TACGAGATCAGCCTCGGTCTCGTGGGCTCGGAGATGTGTATAAGAGACAGTGATGCTCTCGAGCGAGGTGAATTGCTTCTTGGCGGAGAGGGTGGTTTCGCGGCCGGTTTCGACTTCGCGGCCGCGGATGAAGCCGGCGCCGGCGAGGGCGTCTTCGGCGGGGTCACGAAGAGGGAGGACGACGAGGTCGTGCCGGTGGCCGAGGAGTTTGAGAGCGGGGATGGCGTCGGGGTCGTGGAGGTCGGAGAGGATGAAGATGAGGGAGCGTTCGCCAAGGGAAGGGTTGAGGGCGAGGAGTTTTTCGCCGAGGCGGGTGGGTTCGCTGAAATCGTAGTTCCGGAGTTCGTGAAGCCATTGCAGGATGGTTTCGCGGGAGAGGGAGGGCTTGACGTTGAGGTCACGGGAACCGGCGCCAAGGATGCCGACGGGTGAGACGCGGTCGAGCGAGGCGAGAGCGAGTCCACCGGCGATTTGGGCGGCGAGTTGGTATTTTGAGACCTTGGTCGAGGACAGGGCCATGGAGGCGGAGGTGTCGACGATGAACCAGACAGGGAGTGATTTGGGAGATTCGTATTCCTTGACGTGGACCTTGCCAGTGCGGGCGGTGATGCGCCAGTCGATGGCTTTGACCGGGTCACCGGGAACGTAGTGGCGGGATTGGACGTATTCGAGGCCCTGGCCGAGGAAGGGGGAGCGGTCGGTGCCGTACGACAAGGAGTCGGCAAGCCGTTTGACGGCCAGGAGGAACTGGCGGGAGTCTAGGGGCTTGGTTTGGTCTTTGGTGAGGCGGGGCATTTGAACGTCGAACGTTGAACGTCCAATTTTAAATTTTTGAATGCGGGGTTGAGGGGCACTCTGGAGAGGTGCCCTTCCTAGGAGATGGAGTCGTTGAGGATTTGTTGGAGGACAGCTTGTGGGGTTTTGCCTTCGGCGAGGGCTTCGTAGGAGAGGCGGATGCGGTGGAGGCAGACGTCTTCGGCGAGGGCGAAGAGGTCCTCGGGGATGGCGTAGTCGCGGCCGTGGATGAGGGCGCGGGCGCGGGAGGCTTTGAGGAGAGAGATGCCGGCGCGGGGAGAGCAGCCCATTTCGAGGTCGGGGTGCTGGCGGGTGCGCTCGACGATGTCGACGACGTGCTTGAGGAGGACTTCGCTGACGTGGATGTTGTGGGTGGCTTCCATGGCGTCGATGAGGTCCTGCGGGGTGCCGACGGCGTCGTCGGTGACGAGGTCGAATTCGGTGCGGGCGACGGCTCCGGTGCCTTTCTTTTCAACGCCGAGCTTGAGGTTACGGCGGAGGATTTCTTCTTCTTCCTCGGGAGTAGGATAGCTGAGGCGGTGGCAGAGCATGAAGCGATCGAGCTGGGCTTCGGGGAGTTCGAAGGTTCCGGATTGCTCGATGGGGTTTTGAGTCGCGATGACGAGAAAAGGAGTGGGGAGGGAAAAGGTTTCCGCGCCGAGGGTGACCTTGCGCTCCTGCATGGATTCGAGGAGGGCGCCCTGGACCTTGGGGGCGGCCCGGTTAATCTCATCGGTGAGGAGGAGGTTGGTGAAAATGGGGCCTTTGTGAGTGCGGAATTCGCCGGATTTTTCATCGAGGATCTCGGTGCCGAGGATGTCGGACGGGAGGAGGTCGATGGTGAACTGGACGCGCTTGAAATCGAGGTGGAGGGCCTTTGATACGGTGTTGACCAAGAGGGTCTTGGCGAGACCGGGCATCCCCTCGAGGAGGAGGTGCCCGGAAGTCAAAAGGGCGATGAGGGTGCGCTCGACGACGACATCCTGGCCAACGACGATTTGGCCGACGCGGTCGCGGATGTTTTGGATGTAGGCGGCGGTCTTGGCGGGGGAGGCTTTATCAGCGGTCATGGATTGGCGATGAGGAATCGATTTGGTGATTCGGGCTCATAGCCTTTTGACTGCAGGAGGGGAAGGATGGAACTATGAATTGATAACACGTCGACGAAGCAAGAAGGAAAAAAGAAGTCCGGAGAGCGCGAGGAGAGCTGATTGGGGCTCGGGGATGGCGAGGGTGACGGAGGAAGGATTGAATTCGAGATTGGTGATGTATTCATCGCCGAAATCGACGTCGATCTCATTGGAGAAGCCATCCTGGGGGTTAACTCCTCCCATGTTGTCTGCGTTTTGGAGAATGCCGGTTCCGTTTGATTTGAGTTGCAAGAACATGGGGTGGTAGCGTCCGGTTCCTTCCTCACGGCCATTGAATTGAAAGATGACGTTGCTGCCAAATTGGGCGGATGGCAGTTCCTCCAGTTCATTGAGTTGAAGGCCATCGATGAGATTGGCGGTCGGAGAGATCTGGAAGCTGATGGTGCCGCCGACCGGGGCATCCGGGTTGAGTTCGTAGAACTGGGTGCCAACGATGGGGGGGCTAGAGGGAAAGCGGTCGCTAAGATTGAAGGCGAAGGCGGGAAAGCCGGAGGGGGTGTCCGTGAGGGAGCCTCTTACTGAATATTGGATGTCGGTAATGACGGGGTCGGAATAGAGGGAGCCGGCGGTCAGGGTCTCTGAGCTTTGCACATTGAGGGAGAAGGTGGTCACATTGCTGAAGACCGGTGTGGAGGTGAAATCGAGATTCGAGAAGCTGAGAGAAAAGGCGGCGAATGATGGCGTGGCTGCAATGAGGCTGCAGGACAGTGCGGTCTTGATGGTTTTGGTCATGATTCCTGAATTCTATCGGTCAATCTGTATCCGGATACTGATCATTGAGCAAAACAAAAACCCAGCGCGTTGCGCTGGGTTCTCATGATTCAGGAGACGATTGGAGAATTCTCCCTAGAAGAACTTCGCGAGGGTTTTTTCGCTCGGTGGCTGGGACATGAGTGATCCGATGATCATGGCGCCGGCTCCGATGAACCACATGATGGCAGCGGGGACGATCCCACCAAAGACGAAGTATTCTCCCCCAAAGCCGGACATGGTGAAGAAGGTGATCCAGCTAATGAAGACGGCGATGACGCAGGAGTAAGCTCCGACTTTGGTGGCGCGTTTCCAATAAAGGGCGGCCAGGATGAGGGGAGTGAGGGCGGCAAATCCGGAGAAACACCAGATCGCGAGGTCGAAAACGCTTCGCTCGTAGAGAAGAAGAGCCGCGATGTAGGTCACGATGACAATGGCGATGATAAAGCCACGAGCCATGGAAAGGATCTGTTTGTCGGTGTATTCCTTCTTGCTGTTATGGAGGACGATGTCGTTGGTGAACATCGTGCCGAGGCAGAGGAATTGGGAATCGAGCGAAGACATGATGGCGGCGAGAATGCCGGCGGTCACAAGCCCGACGATGATGGGGTCTTTCACAAGAACGCCGACGGTTTTGGCAAGGATGGCTCCGCTTGGAATTCCCGAAGGAAAGATCCCGGTGGCCCAGACTCCGATGAGGACGCAGGGGACCCAGACGATGGCGATGCAGATGGGGTGGGCGACGACGGTGAGCTTGAAGCTTTTGGCGCTTTTGGCGGTGAGCCAGTGTTGGAAGAGATGGGGAAACATGCCGACGCTGAGCGGGATGAACATGTAACTTAGGAAGGTGAGCTGAGAGGTTCCCACTTCGCCGCCACTCGAGAGAGTCCGGATTTTATGGGATTCCTTGGCTTGTTCCATCGCTCCGGCGAGCCCGCCCATTCTATCCGATTGGGAAATCAGGTAAAAGGCAAGGATGCCCATGACCATGAAGACGAGGGTTTGGAAGGTGTTGGCCCAGGCGGCGGCGCGGGATCCGCCCGCGAAGATGTAGGTAAGAACAACGGCGCTGATGACCAGTCCGGTGAACCACGGGGGGATGGCTCCATTGTCGGTCCACTCCGGGAAGACTCCGGGGATGGTGCCTTTTGGGGTGATTTTTTCGGCGGTGACTCCGGCGATGGTTTTGCCAGCTCCGATGATTCCGATGAGAAGGTAGGGAATGACAAGGAGGACCAGGATGGGGAAGAGGAGGTAACCGAAGGCCTTGGTCTCAAAGCGAGCGCGGAAATATTGGATCTGGGTCACGTAGCCGTAGCGCTTGCCGATGGCCCAGATCTTGATGCCGATGAGGAGGAAGCAGGCCGCATGGATGAGTCCGGAGGACGAGGCCATGAGGCCGTAGGTGCCAATGCCGCGCTCAAAGGCCTTGCCGGTGGATCCGACGAGGGCGAAGGCGGTCATGGTGGTTCCAAAGACCGACATGAGAAGCATGAAGGGGCCGATGGAGTGGCTGGCGACGAAGTAATCCTTCGAGGTGCCCCGGAAGAGGGTCTTGGAAAAGAGAGCGAGGGCGAGGAGGAGGCCAAGATAAATGGCAATGACGACGACGGTGCTCACTTGGCACCTCCTTCCCGGGAATCGTCCGAACCTTCGGCCCATTCTTCGAGCTCGGTGGGCCAGGCGACCTTCATGACGATGGCCCAGAAGCCGGCCGCGGCGAAGGAGTAGCAGGCGTGATAAAAAAGTCCGACCGGCATGAAGCCGAAGACGAGGTTGGCATTGTCCCAATTCCAAAAGTCCTGGTGGAGGACGAGAAGAATCAGGAATACGATAAAGATGATCCCTTTCTTGTTCATTGAGCGAGTGGTGATTGCTTACCGTTAGTGTTTCGAAAGCCTTTCAATGTGTCGATGGAATACTACTCTCCTGTTTGTGAAGCCGACCAAAAATCTTGCGACCAGCACTTCGCCCGACGGGGAAACTCTTTTACTGCAGGAGCATGACGGGGAGTATTTTTTAAAGATCGGCGGGGTGCCCTTGATGAGTACGATTGCGTGTTCATCCGAGCAGACGATGGCGGAGTTGGCTTGTGGCGGGCGGACGCGGAAGCAGCGGGTTTTGATCGGGGGGCTGGGGTTCGGTTTTACGTTGCGGAAGGTGCTGGAGTTGGTTTCGGAGGATTCGGAAGTGGAAGTGGCGGAGCTTTTGCAGGTGATTATTAATTGGAATCGGGAGTATCTCCGGGAGGTGAATGGGGCGCTCTTGGACGATCCGAGGGTGGAGGTGCTGAAGAAGGATGTTTTTAAGATCATGCAGTCGGGTGGGTATTACGATGCGATCTTGCTGGATGTGGACAACAGTCCGGATCCGCTGGTGCAGAAGGGGAACAGCCAGCTTTACCAAAAGAGGGGGTTGGAGATTGCGAGGGCGGCGCTGACGTCGAAGGGAAGGGTGATTTACTGGTCGGCGCATGAGGACGGGGGATTTTTGAGGTTGTTAAAGAAGGTGTTTTCGCGGGTGGAAGCGGTGCCGGCGAAGGCTTATCCGAAGGCGAAGAAGTTTACGCATACCTTGTTTGTGGCGGTGAAGTGAAGGCTGTCTCACGCGGGGCAAAGGAGAAGCCCGGGGGGGCTTGATCGGGATCGCTTAAGATCGGTAGTTCGGGAAGCTTCGATGGATAAGCGTGGGACTGTCTCTTATACACATCTCCGAGCCCACGAGACCGAGGCTGATCTC
>CAJXVQ010000471.1 GCA_913060685.1 uncultured Verrucomicrobiales bacterium | reverse complement strand
CGAGATCAGCCTCGGTCTCGTGGGCTCGGAGATGTGTATAAGAGACAGGTTTCGGTAAGAGTCTTGCCGGTCACCTGACTTGTAGTGGCGACGACGAGACGTCCAAACTCTTTTTTGAGCTCGGAAGCCATGGTGGCACGCTCGGCACGAGCTGCTTCCTGGGCTTTGTTGAGAATGATTTGAGCCTGGGCAACGGCCTCCTGGGCTTTTTGTGCGGAGAGCGCAGTTGCGCTGTCTCTGGCTTCCAGCACCATGCGCTTGGCATCAGCGTTGGCCTTTTCAATGAGGGCCGCTTTCTCCTTCTCACTATCAGCGAGCTTCTGTTCGATGGTGACGAGCTTGGCTTCGCCGTCCTCGATGCGCTTTTTGCGCAGTTCAAGCATTTCCATGACAGGACCGTAGGCGAACTTCTTGAGAAGAAAGCAGACGATCAGAAAAGCAACGAGCTGTGAAATAAAGAGACTCCAATGAAGACCAAATTTTTGCACAATTTTTTCAACAGGGCCTTCAGCTACTGCTTCAGCAGGAGCGTTGGTAACAGCCAGGATAAATGCTGGAACGGTCATGATCGTATGGAGAGGAAAGAGAGGGAGTCTCGAGTTTAAAGAAAAATAAGTGCAATTGCCGGGGAGTTACAGGAACTCCCCGGCTCGAAAATTGCCTGAGCTCTATCGACCAAGGAAGATCGAGAAGAATACGATACCCTCGATAAGAGCAGCGAAGATGATGGCGATTTTAAGGATATCAGCGGAAGCACCTGGGTTGCGGCCAGTGGCTTCAGCGGCTTTCATTCCGACGAGGCCGATGCCAATTCCGCATCCCGCTGCTGCGAGACCGATTTGGAACGTTCCGTCCATTTCGGCAAGGATCGTCATGAAGGACATAATGATTTCAAACATTTTAGTAGTTGGTTGGTATTTGTTGGGTTCTCAGCATCCACACTTATCTGCGCATGATCCTACTGGGAAATTTTTATCTAGTGAGCGTGATCTTCTTCGTGCTCATGTTCGCAGATCAACCTGAGGAAGACGGCACAGAGGAGAGTGAAAACAAGGGCTTGGACCAAGCCGACCAGGAGCTCAAGGAAATAGAAAGGAAGTGCGGCAACCCATTTGAGCCCGTCAATCGGCACCATGTTCATGATGGACTCGAGCATGTTCTCACCGGCGTAAATGTTGCCGTAAAGGCGGAACATCAGGGCCACGGGACGGAAGCCAATTGAAAGAATCTCGATAATTCCGACAAATCCGAAAATCACGACCATCGCCGCGAACATGAGACCTTCAAATTTCCCCTTTGGCGCAAAGATGTGAGCGAAGAAATCCTTGGTGCTGGTCTCGGTAATGGCCCAGTAAAACCAGAGAATCGCAAAGGAGACCGCCATGGCTGAAGTCATGTTGAGGTCGGCATTGGCACCACGGAGAAACGGAGTGAAGGAGTCACCCGGAACCGGATCACCATTTTCAAGAAAGTTGAACCATCCAACCGTGCCAACTCCGGGAACTAATCCCATCCAGTTGGAGACCAGAATCATGATGAAAAGGGTTCCGAAAAACCAAAAGGTGCGCTTGGCCAAAGCATCACCCAGGATGCCCGCAAGAAAGTCGATCAGACTCTCAACCGCCCATTCGATGAAATTTTGAAGCTTACCGGGAACCAGGGAAATATTTCTGGTCGCGAGCTGGGCTACCACGATGAGAAAGACCGAAACGATCAACAACATCAGAGTCGAGTTGGTGAACTTAAAAAAACCAAGCTCGAAAAGCACCTCGGCGCTTGCGGGGAGATGGTCGTGCCCTTCGGCCGCAATCGATGAAGACGCAGATGCGAAAAGCACTGCCGTGACCAGGGAGAAAAATCGGATGATGGAGAACATTGCCGTAACCCCGAAAATTGGGGCTGGCGGGGATTTACTCAGATCCGCGTTTCCAAGCAAGTCTTCTTTGTGAAAAATTTCACAAAGTCCGTTTCTTCCCGAAAAATCAACGATTTCGACTATCGGCGGGATCTTCAGCTCTCTTCACTTTTTTGCGATAATCCGGAAACCCAGATCATTGCGTCGGACATCTTGCGAATCCACCCAAAGCCGGGTGGCAATTCCTTTGCCAGCCTCTTGAAACGACGACCCCGATACCAAAAACCCCTTGGGCCCAAGCGGGTCGGCAGGATTTACCTCGGGCTGTGAAATCCATTCCCGAACACTCCCGGCCATTCCGGTCAGTCCCGCACCGGTCACATCGGACTCATTGCGCCCCACCGGACCCCATGGCGATGGCTTTTGCGGGCCTCCCTCATACTCTGCGGCCACTGCCCACTCGGCCATCGTTGGTAAACGGCCCTGACTCCACTTTGCAAAGGCATAGGCATCCCACCAATCAATCCCGACAACCGGACATTCGAGAGACATTGGACGTCCCTGCCAGTTTTCGCGTTTCACCGCCGCCGGCCAAAGCGTCTTCCAATCATCCGGAAAGTGATCCTTTTTTGAAGCCGGTTGATTGGGGTGCTCGAACTTGGCGTGATCAGGAAACTCCAGGAAGGCGTTGTATTGGGCCAAAGTCACCTCGGTCCGGCTCATCGAAAAAGCCTCACGGATCACAACCCGTTTTCCGCCGGAAATTGTATAGCGGCCTGACGGAATCTCGATTTGCGCTTCGGGAGTATCCACCACCGGATCCGGATCCGGCTTCTTATCACCTTTTGAAAAAACCATCAGGAGAATCAAGCCGCCGATTAATGCCACCCCTCCCACCAACGCCCAAACCGAGGCTGGAATCTTAGCTGGCACTCTTACCTGGTATGCCGGCTCCGCGAGAATGGGTGACTTGACCCGACCCGATTCTTGCAACTGCTCGCGCACCTGCCGACAGAGATCCGCAATCTGCTTCCAAGTCAGCGGCACCGGACGGTTCGTGTCCGACATAAACCCGCAGAGTGATTTCACCCGGGTCGCACCAGGCAGACCGGACTTGATCATGACATGAAAGGCATTGCCAAGGATCTCTTTGGTCTTCGTGTCAGCTTGCGGGTCGCGCGCGCCTTCCACTGCCAGATTCATGATCCGGGCGTGCTCTTTTCCGGTCAAAATGAAATGCTGAAGCTCGTAGCCAGTGGTCGCAACCCCCTCATTTTCAAGGTAAAGCATGGCCTCTGCGATCTGACCAAGATAGACCATGATCTCAACGGGAGCCAATCCCCCCCCCGCTTGCCGAAGCACTTCAAAATTCTCGCCATCCAGACGTTCGCGAGCGAAGAAGGTCGCCTCCTCGTTCGAAACCGCTTCATAGACTGCCCCCACTCCGGGATGAGTCACCAAGGCCTTCGCTCGCACATCTGAGAGAAATGACTGCACGAGTGCCGGCTCCTGCATCGCCTGGACTCTCAGCATCTCCAACATTACGGGACGCTGCATCGAGAGCTGTTCGCCCTCCCAAGTGCGGGTCATTTCCCCCACACTCACCGCACGGACGAGACGATAATCCCCTACCGTATCTCCTTCCTTACGCGTTCCTCCTGACATCATCTCACTATCGATGATCGGGGAATATCTTAGTTCCCCTCGTCAAGCAACTCCGGTTTGGGCTCGGGATCCGGATTCGTCATCGGGAGATTCAGCCTTGGCAGCAGGGAGTTCCCCTCACTCAGGTCCTCAAAGTCCAATCCATCCAGCTCATCCAACTCACGCTGAAGCTCCTGCATCGTCGATTCGCCCCCACCTTCCCGGAGAAGCGTGCGCGGCTGCGCACGAATATCGACCATACGACCGTCGTAATAAAGCTCCGCCACAAATCCGTAAAACTTACGCTGGCCGAAAAGCAGACCCGTGGCCGCATCCTGATCGGGCACAAAATACCAAACCTCCGCCATCTCCTCACCGTCCTGCCAATCGGCCTTACCCGTGACCCAATCACTCCCCGAATCCCCCGGCTGAATGATGGCCTGCTGAACCTGCCCATCCACCTCCTCATAGAAACGCACCCGCGGCGTGAACAGCATGGGATCAAAGTCTTTGCTCGGCGACACTTCCACCGGAAGAATCAAAGTCCGGCGCTCGCCTCCCTGCTCGCGAGTAGGATTCGTCATCCGCCCCCAACCCAGCGCTGCCAGGTCGTTCACCTCAACCACCAATCCCTGGGCAATCTTGAT
Source organism: uncultured Verrucomicrobiales bacterium (assembly GCA_913060685.1). Taxonomy (GTDB): domain Bacteria; phylum Verrucomicrobiota; class Verrucomicrobiia; order Verrucomicrobiales; family Akkermansiaceae; genus SW10. The sequence continues at coordinate 1,321 of CAJXVQ010000471.1, read as the reverse complement.
CGCCGCTTTCTCATGGAGAGATCCCGCCTTGAGCGGACCAGCGTTGTAAACCCTCATGAAGTAGTCCCGCGCCTTGTCAAATTGTCCAAAAGCCTCGTAATTCGCACCCAAACTATAAAGCACGACCGCGTTCTTGGGCTCCCGCAACTCCGCCTCCTTTAACTTGGTGTGCGAAAGGAGCAAATCCCCCTGAATCCGGGCATCACTCGCTCCCTTCAAAAGATCTTCCACGATTGGATCCAAGACCGGCGGCGGCGAATTCAACACCTCATCCACCCCCAACTTCGCCAACGGTTCGAGCTCTGGAATTAAATCCTGATCGTCGACCATCGCCACCGGCCCGGGCTTCTGCGGAGCCACCGTAACCGGAGCTCTTCGCTCGGCAGGCACCATGATGAATTCCTTCACGATCCGCTCCTCGGGCTCCGGCACTTGTTGATTGCGAACAGACATCGCCACCCCCACCGACATCAATTGCACGAAAGCCACCAGCCCCAGGACCCAGCAGGAGATATGAAACACACCGAGATTGGGCTTGCTGGAACGTCTTGCATTCTTCATCAGAAAAACGAGGCTAACGAGAAGAACAATCGCTGTCAACGAGCCATCAACCTCATGAAGACGACCCGCCGCCTGATCCCGCGACCCGCCGCCCTGTCGGCCGGACCCGATGAAGTCGCGCGCCATCTCTCCCACCTCCCGGGACTGGTCTTCTTCGACACCGCCGGCAATCTCCCTTCAAAACACGCCCCTCCACTTTCCATCGTGGGAGCGCGACCCGTCGACATCATTCGCGGACACATTTCCAATCCCGGCCACCTCGAGGCCACCCTCGCCCAATGGGCAAGTGCCACCTCGCCCGACTATGGATTCCCCGTCGGAGCCGCCTGCGGATGGGTCGATTACGATGGCCAATTCACCTTCGGCATCTATCCCGAGCTCCTCGTCTACCATCATCAATCCGGCCAATGGTGGGAAACCGGAAACCTCTCGGACTCCCTGTCTGAAACCCCCACCTCCCCGCCCTTCTCCCTCGGCGAATGGCACGACTCCCTCGGTCGGTCCGCCTTCATCGATGCCCTAAAAACCATCAAGGACTACATCACCGCCGGCGACATCTACCAGGTCAATCTCTCCCGCCGCCTCCGCGCCAAATGCCATGCCCCGGACGGACTCCTTTCATTGTACGATAGCCTTCGCACTTCCTGCCCCGCTCCCACCGCCTCCTACCTCAATCTCGATCACCGCGAGATCCTCTCCTCCTCCCCCGAAACCTGTCTCTTATACACATCTGACGCTGCCGACGATCTACTCTGTGTAG
>CAJXVQ010000470.1 GCA_913060685.1 uncultured Verrucomicrobiales bacterium | reverse complement strand
CGAGATCAGCCTCGGTCTCGTGGGCTCGGAGATGTGTATAAGAGACAGACATTACTGATCCAGCTTAAAGAATCGACGTCACACCTACCCGAAAGGGGGCAGAGGCGTTGGGGTGAGCTCTTAAATCGTTCCGAGCGATTTGCGGGAAAAGACCTGGACACCGGGTTCTTGAAGACCTCCCGAGGGGATGTCGGGCAGGCTGAAGTCCCGTTTGGGAAGGCAAATGTCCTTGGCGAGGCAATCGGCCTTCTTGTAGGAGAGATGGAAGGTGATGGTGTGCTCATCGACCTGATGTGACTCGATGGGCATGCGGGTGAGGACAGGAGCTTCGTGTTCGAATTCCACCGGAATCTCGGCTGAATCAAACAAGTTTTGTGCTTTGCCAAGAATGCCGCCGAGTTTGCCGGCCTGAATCCGGTGGTCGTAGTCATCGACGACCCAGACCTGAAGGACGCATGTTTGCCCGGTGTGGCTTTTGCCGCCGCAATCGAGAAAGGCTTTTGAAACGGCCCCGACTTCGGTGATGTGAAAATGAGCGGGAGCAGTGGTCCCGTCCGGTAATTCCAGAACGATTCCATGAGAGGAGTGGTCTGCGAGGAGTCTTGAAAAGGTGGAAAAGGTCATAATGGGGCAGGGGTAGTCTTGAGCTTTCGTTGACCGGTGACAACGAAAAATCCCGCAGTCCGAAGACGGCGGGATTGAAAATTTTCGAAGAGAAAGCGTTAGTCGGCCTTACGCACCTTCTTGATGATGCTGGCAACGGTTCCGCTTGGCTTGGCTCCAACACCGAGCCATTTATCGGCCTTCTCGAGATCGAGAGTATAGTTTTCACCTTCGGCCATCGGATTATAAGTCCCAAGCTGTTCGATGTAGCGGCCGTCGCGGCGCTTGCGGCTGTCAACAGCTACGATTTTGTAGTAAGGGCGGTCTTTGGAACCTTGGCGAGTGAGTCGAAGTGCTACCATAGTTTTGGTGGTGGGAGCGGAAGCTGCCGGAACTTGGCGGGGTTGCCAAGGTTTTTCTGTATCTTTTTCCCTGAATTGAGCCTGAAATTGATGAGAAGGAGAGGGTTCCTTAAAAATCAAGGGATCTTAACAAAATGAGGGGGCTCGATTCCGACGAAATGAACTTAGGAAAGGAATTTGGGAAGCTCTTGGTCGAGGGCCTTGAAGAGTTCTTGCATGGTCCCGGGAGTTTCGTTGCCCATGTTTGAAATACGGAAGGTCTTTCCCTTGATCTTGCCATATCCGCCGTTGATGGCGAATCCGTGCTCTGAGATCACTGACTTGATCCAGCCGGCTTGGTCGAGATTTTCCGGGGTGACGAAGCAGGAGAGGGAAAGCGAGCGATAGCCTGCGGGTGGCAGAAGCTCGAATCCATGACCGGCGCCCCACTCGTGAACCATGGTGTTATTGGTCTGGTGGCGGGCGAAGCGGTTTTCCAGTCCCTCGGCGATCATGACTTCGACTCTTTCGCGTAGGGCATAAAGATGTGGAATGGCGGGCGTGGAAGGGGTGTTGTCCTTCTCGTCATTCTTGGCGAATTCGCAGAAATCGAAGTAGTAGCCCCGATCCTTTACAGAAGCGGCGCGTTCGAGGGCGGCATCCGAAGTCACGAAGACGGCGAGTCCGGGAGGAAGGGCGATTGCTTTTTGGACCCCGGCGAGGAGGACGTCGACCCCGAGTTCATCAAAGTTGATGGGCATGGCCGAAAGTGAGGAAACGGTATCGACGACCATGAGGACCCCCTCGAAGGATTTGACGACGTCGGTGATCTCCTTGATGGGATTGAGCACACCGGTCGAGGTTTCATTGTGAACGAGGGTCACGGTATCAAAGCCACCCTCGGAAAGTTTTGCGCGGACGATTTCGGGGTCGATCGGCTGTCCCCACTCGACCTGGATCTTCTCGGCGTCCTTGCCGCAGCTTTGGGCAACACCATACCATTTGTCGGAAAATGCCCCGCAGCAGAGGTTGAGGACCTTCTTTTTGACGAGATTCCGAATGCAGCCTTCCATGACACCCCAAGCAGACGAAGTTGAAAAGAAAACGGGGCGGGTCGTGCCGACAACTTGACGGATTCCCGGCTGGATGGAGGAGTAGAGTTCTTCGAAGTCCTTACCGCGGTGGCCAATGGCAGGACCGGCCATGGCGGCGTAAGTTTCAGGGGCGACGTCCACAGGACCGGGGATGAACAGCTTTGGCTTCGACATTGCGCGGGAACGTGGCCTGCGATTTTAATTCTGTCGAGTGGTTTTGAAACACTTGGCGGTTGGATGCGATTAAGTCGTAAAATTGACTGAAATCATATTTGGTGGAAATTTGGGAAATGCGTGACATTCGATGATTTACTTCCCATACTTACGCCAATCACCCATGAAGCGTCGTAAAATTCTCAAACTGAGTGCCGGGGCCTTGGTCGCTCTTCCCGCCTGTTCGGGCAAGAAGAACGCTCAAGTAGCCGAGGGAGGAAAGAAGACGGTCACTACCGGAGTGACTCCATCAACCCAGCCTGTGAAGCTTGGGGCGAACACCCAATATCGTCCGCCGGCCTACGTGAATCAGGGGCTGAGAAATCCCAATATGAATTTGCCATCGCAGTTTGGTGGGCAAACGGTGACCTATTCCCGCGGGCTTTCAAACCAGCCCTACGTGGCGATGACCTTCGATGATGGACCGCATCCGCAGAATACCCCGCGTTTGCTCGATATCCTCCGGACGCGAAACATCAAGGCGACATTCTACGTGATTGGTGGAAACGTGGATCGCTACCCGCACATCGTTCGTCGCATTGTTTCCGAGGGACATGAGATCGGGAATCACACCTATACTCACCGTAAGCTCACCTCGCTGGGTGACTCGGAAGTTCGCAAGGAAATGCGGCGAACCGAAGACGCCATCGTTCGCGCAGCCGGGGTCAAACCCCGCACCATGCGCCCACCTTATGGCGCACTTTTGACGCGTCAGCGGAGCTTTATTTTCTCTGATTTCACTTACCCCACCATCATGTGGTCGGTGGATCCAAACGACTGGAAACGTCCCGGGCCATCAGTCGTGAAGTCCCGCATTCTGAGTGGCGCTCACAATGGTGCCATCATTCTGGCGCACGACCTCCATTCTCCCACCGTTGATGCAATGCCAGGCACGTTCGATGGTCTGCTTTCCAAGGGATATCGGTTCATCACGGTCTCCCAGCTCCTCACGCAAAAGGGGCAGGCGTAAAGAGGGGTGTCGGACGATTTTCTCCTACCCCCAACCATGTTCGGTGAACGCTACTTTGCGACGAGGCAGCGCCTGACCAATGTCGTTCTCGGTGTCAATCATTTGGGCTGGGAATGTGGCGCTGAGGTCTCGGCGATCGCTCCATCGGGTGGAATTTTAAATGGCCTCGAAAGCCCCTTCCTCGCCATCGTCTGTGGCGAGGTCAACTCCGGGAAATCGTCTCTCATCAATGGTCTCTTCAACGAGGAACTTTGTGAGGTCAATGCCCTCCCTGAAACCAAAAAAGTTCTTTGGTATCAATGGGGCGAGCAATCCCGTGAAATTGAGACCGAGCCGATGCTCGAGGAGCAGTATCGGGCGCATGAGTTTTTGAATGATTTTCAGGTCATCGATACTCCGGGGACAAACTCGAACAAAGCTGATTACATTCCGATCATCGAGCGTTTTCTCCCGATTGCCGACCTTCTCTTTTTTGTCTTCCCGGTAAGTAATCCCTGGGGCGCTGCAACCTGGCAGCTCGTGGCGCGGCTTCCGGAGGAGCAACTCGATAATGTCGCTTTTATTCTCCAGCAAAGTGATCTGAAGGACCAGGAAGATCTGGATGTCATCCGGGGGCACATGCAAACCCTCGCCGAGCAAAAGACCGGACGGAGTCCCGAGATTTTCCCGGTCTCTGCAAAGCTCGCTCTCGAGGCCAAGAAATCCGATCCGCCCTCGTCTTTGTTGATGAGAAAGAGCGGTTACCCTGCCTTGGAGAGTTTTATCTCCAGCCGGGTGAACCAGAACCAAGCTCGTAAAACGAACCTCAAGCGGGTCCGTAAATTGACCCAGTCTGCGCTCCGGACGATCGAGGAGCGGATCGAGGAACGGACCGACACCCTCGATGCTGATCAGCGTTTTTTGGCCGAACTCGAGAACGAAGTGGATGTCCGCCGGGAAGGGCAGGCGACAGCGCTTGCAGAACGCCTCACCGGTCTGGGTGAAGTTTTTTTAGGACAGGGAAAGGGGGCAACCCGTATTCTCGGGCGGAGGATGTCGATCCCGCAAAGCTTCATCTCACTCTTTCAGCAAGAGAAGCTCCCCACTGAGATTGAGAAAAATCTGACCGAGGCCGTGAAGGAGGCCGTCGAGGATCAGGCCGGGAAAGATGGCGTCGAGCTCGTGCAAAGTTGCCGGAACCATTGGGAAACGGTGGAGCCCCGAATTCGGGAGAACCTGGAAGTGAGCCCTCCGGACTTTGAGGAGGAAAAAGAATCGTTGGCGGGAACACGGGAGCGGTTTGTTCGCAGATTGGGTCGCTCCGCGAAACATGCGGTGGCCCACTTGAAGATCAGGGGGACTCTTGATCTGCAGATGGAGATTCGTAGGATGGTGCTGCGGCGATACATGATCGCTTCTCTGACATCACTCACTTTTGCCGGAGTTTTGGGAGGACTTGGGGCGCATCCATGGCCTTGGTTGGGGGTGACGGTCGCAATTCTTCTCCTGATGGTGGCTGGAATTTACGCAAAGAAATCCCGGGATACGCTCTGCAAAGACTTCATGGAACGGATCGAAGATCTGCGCCAACCCTTCGCAGACTCGCTCGCCGATGATTACAAAGACGGAGTTCGTGAATTCTATCTTGAATATGGGGGGCTTTTCGAGATCGTGCGGAGGCGGATTGCTGACCAGAAGCTTTTGCTGAAACCCCAAATGGAACGTTGGAGCGACCTCTTTCTGGAGTTGAAAGCGATTGAACAGGAACTCTAACCCGATATATTTTCTCATTTATGGATCAATCCACAACTTCCGCGCCATCAAATCTGGTCGATTCTCTTGGCTGCGACGCTGAATTGATCCGTCGCACTCTCCGGGCGATGGTTTTTTCCCGGATTCTGGAGTCGAAGCTTTCGAGTCTTTATAAAGCGGGGAAAATCGTTGGTGGAGTGTATCTTGGAACGGGGCAGGAGGCATTTTCGGCCTCGCTGGGTTGTTCACTCGATCAGGATAAAGACATTTTTGCTCCACTCATTCGCGATCAGGCTGGCCGCACCGCGTTCGGCGAGCCGGTCATAGAAGCCACCCAGACCTACCTGGGGTCGGCCTTGGGGCCCATGCGCGGGCGGGATGGTAACGTTCACCGCGGTCATCCCGATCAACGACGGCCCGCAATGATCAGTCATTTGGGCGCTTCGGTTTCGGTCGTTGCGGGAATGTTGATGGCCCGCCGAATGAAGGGGGAGCTGTCTCTTATACACATCTGACGCTGCCGACGATCTACTCTGTGTAGA
>CAJXVQ010000469.1 GCA_913060685.1 uncultured Verrucomicrobiales bacterium | reverse complement strand
TCTACACAGAGTAGATCGTCGGCAGCGTCAGATGTGTATAAGAGACAGAATAAATGGTCTCGTTGTGAATGACAACGCGGCTCATCCGTTGCTTGGTCTCTTGTCGCTGAATGCTCATGGCAGGGTCATATCCATTGCGGGCGATCTCGAAAAGAGCGAATGACCATGATCATCCTCGCAAAACTTCATCGGGATTCCATCAAGCGAGAACTGCTAATCGCTTGCTGACATTGGCGAATTCATCACGGCCTAATGAAGTGAATTACTGCTATTGATATGATGGATCCTAGCGATCGACGAGAACTTCGTAGCGATACGTGATCGTCTTTTCTTTTCCTGCCGCAAGGTCAAATGTCCAGTCGAGCTGTCGGCGGGGATTCACACTGGAGATTCCTTCGGTGCGAAGTGAGATCGCCGGGTCGCCTTCAGCCTCGATGAGCTTACCTGAAAAATCACAAGTGACGGTCATCTTGATGTCCGTGTTGCGGAAATTTTCGATGGTGAGGGTTCCCTTGACGGTGGTGCGTTGGTAGTCGTTGCCTCCGATGAGGACGATCTCACGTTTGCCTTCTTCCTCGATCTCACTTGCCTGGGTGCGGATGCTGAGTGCTTTGGTGACCGGGAGGCAGGTTTGTTGTCCGGGATTGACCCACTCGGAGAGGCTTTGCCCGCGGAACTTTCCTGACTCGACGAACAGCGCCGGAGCGGTGGTCATGGGGAACTTGAAGGGGTTGGTGAAGCGGACGGCATCCCAGGCTTCCTGCTTGGCATTGGAGGTGGATTGATAGCGCCCGCGTTCGTTACGAGGATCAGCGATTTTCCATTCAACGACCTTCTCGTAGGCAGCCTCCTCGCTGGCGACATCGAGGGAAAGGCTGTCACCTGATTTCATGCTTCTTTTGCCAATGCTTTCGTAGTGGATGTCATCGCTGGCATTTCCTTTTTCAGCCATCTCGGGAAGGGGAGAGGAGGGAGCGAATGAGACGTAATTGGAAGTGACTGTTTGTTGGGAAAGGAAGGAATTCCCTGATCTGCCACTTGCGGCCTGACTGACTTGTTGGAAAAAAGAAGCGAGGTTGGTGTTTTGCCAAATGGGAGAGTCGATGGCACCAAATCGAATATTGGGAAATCCTGAGATGAGTTGGAGTTCGGTGTCGTTGAACTCCGTCATTTCATTTCGAACGACAGCATTTTGACGGATCTTCAGGGTGTCCTTATCGCTCAGATCGAGGTGGTAGGAGGGAAGCCATGCCAGTCCTTTGGTGAGGTAGGTGATTTGGACGAGGCCTCCGTTGGCAGGTGCTTTTTGAATATCGAAAACGAGAACAGGTTTCTCGACCTTACGGCTTTTGGGCTGGAATGGACCGGTTACCTCGATGGAAGCGATGTTGTTCTGAGGAATGTAGCTTCGGTTCCCCGCTCCTTGGTCGAGAACAAGGAAGTTCCCGGTCGATGAAACAGCGTTTGGTTTGGGGTAGACAGTGTTTCCCATCGTTCTGTTGTATGAGTTGTTTGGGCGGAGTGAACTGTAGTTGAGGTCCCATGCCTTGGGGGTTACCGGAGTGGGAATCTTCCAAACTGTTCCGGTGAGAATGGGGTTTTCACCTGGCCGGGCTTCCGATAGCCAGAGCTTCACATCCTTTCCGGCAAGGTCGTCTTGCAGGGTGCCACTGGCGGCCTCCACCTCATCAATCTCAGTCACCATGCGCTTGGTTGATTGGACGGAGACGACTCCATCGCTTTCGATCCAGAACGAACCATGGACGACGCGTGGAACTTCATCCCAGAGGTATTGGCCCGGGCCATCGACCGGAAAGGTTGCTCTGACCACAGCGAGACCGTTCTTGAACATTCCCACGGATTTGAAAGTGGCCGAGACCGGGAGCTCATCGGCTGCCAAAGGAAGAATACCGAGGAGGGGATAGAAGACGCTTGGAAATTTCATCGACCGGAGGCTATCACATCCTGTCCGATCCTATTGTAAAATTTTAGTAACAAAATACGCCAAGGATCCTTCGGAACAAGGGTCGTGCAATTACTGTAGAATAAACGATCCCAGCCTCTATCTCCGGCTCATCGCAGGCGCAGATTTCCCGGAATCAGGCTGTCTCCCGCCCTTGACTCAGCGCGTGCTCTTGTTGACCTACCTTTTCTTTTTCGTGACGAAACACCGTTTGGCCCGATTCCGATAAAGCTCGCCCATTGCCTTTACTTTTTCAGGTCATTGCGCCGCAAGTTGTTCAGTTCGGTGTGATCCGCCTGCATGTCGTAGAGTTGCCACGGCATTCTTTTCAGAGCGACGAGCTTCCTCTTCCCTTGGCGTGCGCCTCGATTTCCCTGGTGCTCAAAAAAGAGGGGATCCTCACGCGGCAATGGCTTGCCCTGGAGAAGAGGAAGCAGTCTTCCTCCTTCCATGGGAAGGATCTCATGTCCCTTGAAAAGCAGGCTCGTGAAATTCCGGTGCGCCATTCTTCCGACACGAATTGCTAGATCCCTTCTTTCGAGAGAAGTCGGACGGAAGAATTGGGATCGATTTGGCCTGACACGGCTTCGAACCGGCCGTCCGGCCTCTTCTGCAAGAACAGCAGGTAGGCTGGCGCGGCTGTCTCGACACGCCGTTTCAAGGGTTTAAACTCCTTCAAGACCCCTTCACCGGACGCCCCGTTTTGCGGGGTGTCAGACGTCAGCGGTTTCGTGGTGAAGGTCACCAGCTCCGGGCCATCGTTGTAAGGGCTGAAGCCAGGCTTATACTGGAAATGGAGCTCCTTGAGGGAGCTCGGGGCCTTGCCCTTGAGCGCTGAGCCTGGCTTAAAGGTGGTCTCCAGTCCCACAAACCTTTTCGCGTCGAAGCGGGTCGCTTCCCATTTGTCTTCAGAGCGAATCGTAGAAACCGCACGGGCAATGATGACAAGACCCGCCTCCTGGAGGAGCTGTTCGTGTTTCCAATTCTCTACTTTGCGCGCCGAACCAATCGATGAATAAAAGAAGATCCCGGCGAGGCCCGTGGCAATAGTTCGATTCAATATATTCATGGAATGGGACCAAAACGTGTCGGCAAGACATGAGTATTTTGTTGTTGTTTGGCGAGATTAGATTCTTGAGCTCGACGAACCACGACTCGAATCCGGCCACCATTGGACAGCCCTGACAGGGCTCCCATTCATTGCACCGAAAGACCCCGCGCCTTGCGTGGGGCTGCATTGGGTTGCGCCTTCGGGGCTGGGTGAATGTCTTCGACCTTCGGGATTTACGACATTGAGACCTTAGCTGATCCCGCCTCCGCCGTAGCCGACACACCTCTCTTTTCTGTAGTTGCACAGCCGGTTCGTTGCCGTATCTTAACAATCTTATGAGTTATTCGCGTCGGCATCTATTGAAAGGAAGTCTTGCAGGCGGAGCTACCGGATTGTTAGCGGGCCTCGGTCAGGCGCAAGGCCAGGAAGGTTCCGGGGTTTCCGGAACCAGAAAGAAGCCGCGCGGGATCATTTTTTGTGTCTCGGATGGCATGAGCCAGGGCGTGCTCTCGATGACCGAAGCTTTTTCGAAGCAAGTGCGTGGCAAGGGCACCGCTTGGTGGGAGTTGCTTGCGAATAGCAAGGCGACCCTTGGCTTGATGGACACCGCTTCCTCAAGCTCCCTCGTAACCGATTCCGCAGCCGCTTCCTCGGCCTGGAGTTCCGGAAAGCGGGTCCCGAATGGCCAAATTAACTTCGACGCGAACGGGAAGAGATTAGAGTCGATTGGCGAGACTTTGCAGAAGGATCGCGTGCGCCTCGGATTGGTTTCGACCGCCAGCATCACTCATGCGACTCCGGCGGGTTTCGCGGCGTCCGTCATCAAACGGGGACAGGAAGATCTTATCGCAACGCAATACCTCAATCGCGTCGATGTCATCCTGGGAGGTGGATCGAGGTTCTTTGACCCGAAAATGAGGAAGGACAAGAAGGACCTTTTCGGAACCTTTGCGAAGGAGAAGTATGATGTCGTCCGGACGCGGGATGATCTCTTGAAATCGAAGTCAAAGAAGATCCTGGGAACCTTTTCTCCCGGATACATTCCCTACACCATTGATCGTGATCAGGATGCGGAAATGCAGAAAAAGGTTCCGACCCTTTCCGAGATGTCCGAAGCGGCCCTCTCCCGCTTCTTGGATGATGACGAGCCATTTCTGCTTCAGGTTGAAGGAGCCCGGATCGACCATGCCGCGCATAAGAACGATATCGGGGCAATCTTGAACGAGCAAATGGCCTTTGATGATGCGGTAGGGAAAATGCTGGGCATGACCAGTGACCACGATGACATCCTCGTCATTTTGACCAGCGACCATGGAAATGCCAATCCCGGCCTCAATGGCACGGGCGCGGGCTATCGTCAGACGAATGATCATTTTGCCAAAATTGCGCAGATCAAAGGGTCCGCGGAATGGTTTCTACAGCGCTGGGGGAAGTCCGAAACAAAGTCGGGTGGAGAGATGAGCAAGCTCATGGAAGCAACTTATGGCTTCAAGCCTGCGCCTCAGGAACTGGAAGCCATGATGGACCGGATTTCCGGGAAAAAAGTGACGGAGTGGAGCAATCAACTCTCCAACCCGGTGGGCCTCCTGGGACAGATTGTCGGGAATGTCACCGGAGTCGGGTGGACGGGAATCTGCCATACTTCCGATCCCACCCAGTTGACTTCCATCGGACCGGGAGCGGAGAGATTTGCGGGTCTTGTGAGAAACGACTCGGTCCGTGATCGTCTCCTCGGGCTCTTGTTGGGCTAGCTCGGGAATATTTCATTCGACAGACAAAGGACCGTAGCTGGGCCGTCCTTGGTGATTTCGGGGCGCCTGAGAGGAATGGGGTGGGAATTTCGGGATCCTGCCCGGTGGAGGTTTAGTCCGTAATTTTCGGCTCATCAAATACGTATCGATGGGATAGATTTTCCAGATCCACCTTCCGATGTTTCTTCGCTCCTTTCTCGTCCTTTCCCTTTGTCTTCCTGCTGCCAGCGCCAAGGTCAGCTTTAACGATGATATCCGCCCTTTGTTGTCGAACAGTTGTTACCGCTGCCATGGTCCCGATGAGGAGGATCGTAAGGGGAAACTCAGGCTTGATACCCGGGAGGGTGCTCTTCATGAGCGAAAAGGATTTGCCGCGATTGTTCCGAATAATCTTGAGGACAGTGAGTTGATTTACCGGATCGTTACGGATGACGAAGATGACGTCATGCCTCCGCCGGGAAAAGGGGAGCGATTTACCAAGGAACAGATTGAGCTTTTCAAGCAATGGATCAAGGAGGGAGCGAACTACGAGGTTCATTGGTCCTATGAGAAACCGGTTCGGCCGGAGTTGCCGAAGGCGGCCAATCCGCAATGGAAAGTGAGTAATGCCATCGATACCTTCATTCATGACCGCTTGAAGAAGGAAGGGCTTACTCCGAGCGTGGAAACGGATCGATACACCTTGATTCCTGTCTCTTATACACATCTCCGAGCCCACGAGACCGAGGCTGATCTCG
>CAJXVQ010000468.1 GCA_913060685.1 uncultured Verrucomicrobiales bacterium | reverse complement strand
CCCTGGAGCGCGCCATACGTCGTATTGCCAAAAAGCAAAACCGGGAACTCTCCGATCTTCATGTTTGCTACGAAGCAAGTGGGCACAACACACCGAAATCATGTCATTCCACTCAGGAGGTAAATGAGACCTTTGGGCAGAGGAGATTCCAGGGCTTACTTATGGCATGGGAGCGAAGCGGACATAGACGACCGATGGGTAGCCCGAAGGGTGAGCGAAGCGAATCAAACCAAGAGCAAAGTCGTTCCGCTCGAAGAAGCGATCTTCCTTGCCTTCTCCATCGTTCACCGGAAAATCCGTTGGACTGGGAAAAGCCAAAAGAAGTTCAAAGCGAAAGTGAGGCTACTGACCAAACGAACGCGAGGTCACTCGCCCGTGAAAGTCATCGCCGACCTGCAAGCCTACCTTCGTGGAGCGGTGAACTATTATGTGATTGGCATCCCGTTTGGCGACATCCGAAACCTTGATCAATGGCTGCGCCGCCGCATGAGACTCTACTATTGGAAACAATGGGGAAGGCCTCGCACGCGGAGACGCAAACTTCTGAAATTGAGGATCGGAAAAGACGAGGTCCACAAAGCAAGTCGTGCAAGAAAAGGCCACTGGCAGATGAGCCAAATGAGCTTGGTCCGATGGGCCATGAACAATGCCTGGCTCGAAGAACAAGGGCTGCCCAGCCTTGAAAAACAGTGGTGTTCCATTCGTTACCCGAACGGCCCGAAAGGGTCCAAAGAGTAACAGGTGGCGAATTGGAACCGCCGTGCTACGGATCCGTACGGCCGGTGGTGTGGGGGACGGTAGTTAAAACCTACCGTCTACCCGATTCGGCTTGTTCGAATCCTATTTTCGCTCCTCCTGTGCTCCAAGAAAACGATGATGAAGCCGCCAGTTGTTTCGCTGCACCGTGGCCGCCAGTTCTTCATACGGAGTTCCATCAACCTGAAGCAGGCCCTGCTTGAGAATCTTCAGTTCGCCTTTATAGCGATCGATATACTGGCAGCGGTTGTATCCAATCAGGTAACGAGTAGAGAACCCGTCCTGCAAGAACCTAGCATATGCCTCCCCCACACTGGCGATGTCAGGCAACGTCTTCCACATTACATTGGAGTGTTCAGGCGTGGTGAAACTTACTTGGTGGTCGCAGATCATCACCGGTTTCTTCGTCTCTCGATAAGCCCGCTCAAAGTCCGTTTCAGAGAACAAGGACCCACCAGGCTGAACTGATAGAACATCAATCCACGGTAGCGCTTCCTGGATGACCCGCCAAGGCATCGCAGTGCCAGAGTAGCGCTCTCCGAATACCAACGTATTCGGAGCCAGTTTCCGAGTGAGGGGACCGATGTGGGAATAGACCTCGCGGGCGATGAGCACCAAAAAGTCCTGGTCCGAAACGTTTGCGCCGTTCTCACGGAGAAAACGCTCGTAGCGCCTTTTGCCGGGCGCATCATCTGGCAGTTCGCGGATGGCATCCACCCAAGTCTTGCCGGCCACACGCTTGGCTTGTTTGAGATCCCATGCGGGCATGTCTGTCCAGTAGATGCCGATACGGTTCGGATGATCAGGGAATCGCTTTGCCATCTGCTCAAGTTCGTTGCGGGCCGATTGCTTCCAACCATCGCTGAACACATCAGGGAACCTGATCTGCTTGCCCTGCCACGAGCTGACTTTGCTTGTCGGGTAACAGGAGGCAAAGTGAGGTAGCAGCTTCCGGGTGCTGGGATGCGAGTCATAGCCAAGGCTGTTGTAGCCCCATTTGCGGAAATGGGAAACCAGCTCCGTATTCGCCTTTCCCCAATCGTTATCGAGGTTCTGGCGGAGATGGTCGCGCTTCGACTGATCCGGCCGGGAAAGGCCGCCGGTGTGGGTCACTCCGACCGACAGGAATCCATGGCCATCCGGTGTCACCAGGAAGTAGCGATCCTCAATGACTTGTAGATGAAACCTTCCGGTTGCTTCGCCCTTGATCGAGAGATACCCGCCATATCGATCAAAGCCATCTCGGTCGGGAAAGACTCCAGCAGACAGGAAGACAGCGATCAGAAGGACAAGAGGGAAGAAGGTAATCAGTCGTTTATTCATTGGATGTAATCTTACCTTAATTCGGAGTTCCTAGTGCGGAATCAGCTGCGATCGCTGGCATCATTTGAGTCATTCTTTCGGCGATTGAGGTAGGGACACCGATTACTCAGTGCCCCCCTCGCAGATCCCGGCGTGCGGAATGACCGCACCGGGCTCCTCACAGGACGCGCAGTCAGAGCATCGTCAGTATCCGGTTTATTGTTAATTAAGATCATGCAGGTTTCCTTCCACTTGGCAAGTTCACTCGCACTGGCTTTTCGACGATCCTCGGTAAGGGCAGATTCCAATGTTTCAACCGCTCCCCAAATTGGGTCCACGTCATGGACCTTCTTTGGCTCCGACGGTTGAGCCATTTGAAGAGGATTTGCTTTGCCTTCAGATCATACTTCGCCAGCATTCGCGAGTTCCCCCGCACGCCGTAGTAGTTCCAATACCCTCGCAGTTTGCGCCGCAACACGACCAACAGGTCGGGCAGTTTCACACTTCGCGAGCGTTTGATCCATTCCTTGAACGCCAGTAGACTGGCGCGGAACTTTTCCTTATTGGTCACTCGTTTCACGTAGGCGTAGTGCTTGTGTTTGCGACTTCGCGCCCAGTGGAAGTCGAAGCCGAGGAAGGTGAACCTTCCACTTTGCTCCGGATTCCAACGTTCGAATCTTACCAGCAAGCTTTTCTCTTCCGCGAGCTGGAGAGAAAATTTCTCCAGTCGCTTGGGGAAGGCTTGCAGGTAAGCGCGGGCGTCGTTTTCATTTTCAAAACAGACGATGCTATCGTCCGCATATCGCATGAATTGCACACCTCCTTTACTTCTCGGAGCGACGACGCGTTTGATCCAATGGTCTTGGACAAAGTGCAGGTAGATGTTGGCCAGGATGGGCGAATGGAGAGGAACGACATAGACTGCCCAGCGGGCAGCCCCGAAGGGGTGAGCGCCGAGAGGCGGCGCGAATCAAATGACTCCCCCTTGTGGCGTTCCGGTGGCCGGGTGTTCCACCCGGCCTTCTTCCATCACTCCGGCTTTGAGCCAATTTATAATCAAGGCGATCAGGCTTCGATCCGCGATTCGTTCTTCGAGCATTCGCACCAGCCAATCGTGATCCATGTGATCAAAGAAACCTCTGATATCAGCTTCCACGATCCAGCGATAGTTCCCAACGTTCAAGGTTTCGCGTAAATCCAAGCTGGACTGACGCGCTCCCTTTCCCGGTCGGTAGCCGACGCTTTCATCATAGAAGTCCGCTTCCCAGATGCTTTCCAAAATCATCTTCACGGCTTGCTGGACGATCTTATCTTCTAATACAGGAATTCCGAGAGGACGGAGCTTTCGCCCGCCCGCCTTCGGAATCCATTGGCGTTTGACACTGCGGGCGCGGTATCGCCCTTGCTTCAAACGCTTCTCCAGATCCACAAGATTCCGCTCCAAGTTCTCCCCATACGACGCGTGAGTCACCCCGTCGATCCCGGGACTGGCCTTGCGTTTTAAGTGATGGAAGGCCTCGGTCAGAAGCTCGTGGTCCAACAGACGGGCGAGGGACCGGAAACGATGTTCCGGATCCTCTTCCGCCTTTGCTCTCAATGCGGACAGGGTGCGTGACACGCTTGAAGTGGGAGTATTCCTTTCCCTCGCGTGAGTGCTATGTCCACGGTGTCTCAGTGCCAGCTCCTTCGCCATGTGATCGGCTCTCCCGTCTCTGACTATTATGGGCTGGTCTGACTCCCGGTGTTTCCCGCCAAGACCTCCTATAGGTCGGTCGCTGGCAGCTCCATGGAGATGGATCGTCTCCTCGGAGGTGAACTCCGGGCTTGATTCGCTCTGCTCTCCCCTCGCGGGGCCACCCTCCGGGCGCTCTATGTCCGCGTTGCTCCCATTCCCGAGTTCAAGGTGCCGCCCTCCTCAGGACGGTCATTACTTCGCTTCTTTACTGACATGCCACGATCTAAGGTCGACCCCGGTGGAACCTCGGACTCTTGCCTTTCTAGCGAGTCTTTCGATTTTGGATTCTCCATACTGTTACTGAATCTCCTTCCACATCTCAATAATTACGGGGCTATATCAATCTTCAGGTGATTGCGAGTCACCCTGTGGCCTATCAGTTTCCCTGTATACGCTTCGTCAAAATCGTTTCGCCATTCTTCGGTATCGTTTTGATACTTCGGAGTTCTTCGTTGGTCACGCGGTGTCTTCCGCGACTTTTGATGACTTAGCTGATTTCAACGCAATACTCGGTAACCGGTGCTGGCTAGGCTTTACGGCATCTGGACTCTCACCAGACAAGAAGCGCCTTGCTTTGCTCGGCGCACAACGTCCAAGGTCTGGCACCGGCTACCGGCGGCGCGCCTTCGACTGCAGGTTTAGGGGTGGAGTTACTGAGATCACTTCGACTCGGAGCGGGTAGCTGGTTGTCCAGCACCGTCTTGTTGGGCTCGCTATATGCTATTGAACGGGCTTGGCTTCGGGAAAGGTCCAACTGCCATCCAGAATTTCCTGCTTCGGCTGGTAGAGGCGGACGATGTAGTTCCAGCCGGGTGTGATCGGAAGGTAGTTCGGCTGATCCGGTTTGCCGCCGAAATGGATCGTCACCGTGCCGTCGTCATTCCTCTTGGCGCTGACGTTGTTCACCGAGTATGCGCCCTGCTTGTTCTTCTCCATGAAGCCGTCCTTGTTGTAGACCGTGATCGAAACGAATCCATCGACTGGCACTTTCTCGGTGATCGTCACGGTGTGCGGAGTGATGCCGTCGTTCTTCTTAGGCGCCACGTTCAGGTAGATAGCGGCCTCCCTAGGATTGCCGCCCCAGCCAAAGGCACAGCCGAGCAGATGATCGATCGGGTTGAGTTTGGCCTTGTCTCCGAACATTCCGGCCGCGCTAGACCTCGTCGAGGCCAGGACGTTGATCGCGTCACGCACCTTCTTCAGGGATACCTCGTCCCAATCCGGGATCTCGAACGATCCTGCGTCACCTTGTGTCGCCACAATCTTGTCCTGTTGAGCATTCGCGGCCTTGATGTCGTCCGGGTTCGCTGCGTCGACGAATGTACGGAAGATCATTATCACGTAGCGGGTCCCGATTTTTTCGCGGGTAAAGGTAAACTTCCCAGACCCGTGCTCGGCCGGCAGCATCGAATGATCCTGATTGATGACAAGCATCGACATGAATCGGCTGCCGCTGTCAGGCTTTACAATCGTCACCGGTCCGGCGTCTAGGTCGAAGATCCCCATCGAATACAGTGTGTCCCGGTTCATTCGGATCACGCCCTGCTTGTCAATCGGGGTCGGCTGACGGAGGTGAAAGAACTTCCCAAAGGATCCCTGCTTCTCGTAGCGTCCGAGGGTCATGTCGGTCTCCGCGCGGACAAAGTTGTCGACGGTAACAGCCTCTTTAGCGGATGCCAGTCCAGGGCCTGTCTCTTATACACATCTGACGCTGCCGACGATCTACTCTGTGTA
>CAJXVQ010000467.1 GCA_913060685.1 uncultured Verrucomicrobiales bacterium | reverse complement strand
GCCTCGGTCTCGTGGGCTCGGAGATGTGTATAAGAGACAGGGCCTTCAACGATATCTTCAGCAAGTTTACTGACGCCACTGAGATGATCAGCGTCGAGTCTGTGCAAGCCGGGATGATGAGTGAACTGCGCTACGGCCTTGTCCTCAAGGACGGCGTGCAGGTCTCCGACTTCATGGAGGAAATCCAGATCGCTTGCGGAAACAACCGTGCCATTCTGACTTCCACCATGCGGGACCTGGAATTCTAAGCCGCGATCGTCTCGGCTCATTTTAGCAAATCCCGATCCGCCATCAGGCGGTCGGGATTTTCTTTTCGCTCCAGACTTGAAAGCTCCCCTCTCTCCCACAAGACTCCCGGCCTCATGTGGAAGGGCCGATTTTCAAAAGCAACAGCAGATCTCGTACAACAATACGGAGAATCCATCTCCTATGATTGGCGTCTCTATCCGCACGACATCGCCGGCTCCATCGCCCATGCAAGGGCTCAGATCACCGCTGGAATCCTGACCCGGGATGAGTTCGAGCTGATCGAAAACGGCCTCCGCGAAATCGAAAAGGAAATTGCCGCCGGGGAATTCGAGTTCTCAATCGAATGCGAGGACATTCACATGAACATCGAGGCCGCCTTGACCAGGAAGATTGGTCCTGCCGGAGCCAAGCTTCACACCGCCAGATCCCGGAACGATCAGGTCGCGACCGATACCCGCCTCTACTGCCGGACTGCTGTCGACAATCTGAGAGACCTCCTCTCAGGCCTTCAAGGAGCTCTTCTTGATTGTGCTGATCGCTACGCTGCGACCGTCCTCCCCGGATACACCCACCTCCAACGCGGACAACCCGTCACCGTCGGACACCACCTCCTGGCCTATGTTGAAATGATCGCCCGGGACAAGGACCGCCTTGGCGACGCTCGCAAACGCCTCAACGTCTCCCCGCTGGGTTCCGGAGCTCTCGCCGGTTCCACCATTAATTTGGACCGCGAGGCCATCGCCAAAGAACTCGGCTTCGACTCGGTCTCGACCAATTCGATGGACGCCATCTCGGACCGGGACTACGTCGCCGAACTCATCTTCGACTTCGCCCTCATCGGTGCCCACCTCTCCCGCCTTTCCGAGGACCTCATCCTGTGGTGCTCGAGCGAGTTTGGCTTCGCCACTCTTTCCGATGCCCACACCACCGGGTCCTCGCTGATGCCTCAGAAAAAAAACCCTGACGTCTGCGAACTCACCCGCGGAAAAACAGGGAGACTTTACGGAAATCTCACCGCCATCCTCACCGCGATCAAAGGCCTCCCGCTCACTTACAATCGCGATCTACAAGAGGACAAGGAGCCACTTTTCGATTCCATCGATACTCTGACTCTCGCGCTCCGAGTGAATACCGAGATGATTTCCGAAATGGTGATCAACGTCGAGACCTGCGAAGCCGCCGCTTCCGACCCCCTCCTCCTCGCCACCGATCTGGCAGACTGGCTGGTGAAGGAAGGAGTCCCCTTCCGCTCGGCTCACGAACTCGTCGGCAAGGCGGTCGCAGCCGCCGTGAATACGAACACGCCTCTTGACCAACTCGACCTCACGCAGATCGATCCAGCCTTCAAGCCTGAAGCCTCAGCCGTCTTCTCTCTTCAAACCGCCCTCGCCGCTCGCACCAACCCCGGAGCCCCGTCGATCGAGAACGTGAAGGCCCAAATCGCCCGCTGGAGAAAAGCCTAGGAAGTCAAAGCCTTCAGCGCCTGGCCAGTAGCAGACTTTTTCACCTTCATCACCTCGGCCGGGGTCCCTGTCGCCACGACATATCCCCCTGGCTCTCCCCCCGTCGGACCGAGATCGATTAAGTAATCGCAAACCGCGATGACATCCAAATTGTGCTCCACGACCACCAGCGAATGCCCTGCATCCCTCAATCGGAACAATACTTCCAGCAAGACCTGCACATCGTGATAATGGAGCCCGGTCGTTGGTTCGTCCAATAGATACAGCGTGTGCCCCGGCGTGGACTTGGCAAGCTCACAAGCCAACTTCACTCGCTGGGCTTCCCCCCCAGAGAGAGTGTTCGCAGCTTGGCCCAGCCTCACATACCCCAGACCCACATCGAAAAGCGCCGTCATGATCGCATTCAATTTCGGAACCGCCCCGAAAAACTCCTTCCCCTCCTCAATCGTCATCTCGAGGACATCCGCCACGCTCTTACCGCGATACCGGATATCGAGCGTTTCGCGATTATAGCGATTCCCCTGACACGCTTCACATTCGATCCACACATCCGGTAAAAAGTGCATATCAATCCGTAATGCGCCGCCTCCCTGACACTTCTCACAGCGTCCTCCCTTCACGTTGAAACTAAATCTCCCCGCCTTATATCCCCGTTGTCTCGAAAGCGGCAAATGTGAGAACAAATCCCGCACCAAATCAAAGGCTCCCGTGTAAGTCGCGGGATTCGAACGCGGACTTTTCCCCAAAGGACTCTGATCCACGACCACTACCTTCTCCAAATACTCCAACCCCTGAATCCCGCCGTGCTTCCCCGGTTCGTCCTTCGCCCGATGAAAATTGCGCGCCATCGCGCGCCGCAAAATACGATCCACCAAGGTCGATTTACCACTTCCACTCGGCCCGGTCACTCCGACCAATTGCCCCAGCGGAATCACGACATCCTCTCCCTTTAAATTATTCTCTTCAGGCTTCAGAATCTTGAGCTCAAACGACGACTGACGTTTCCTGTCATTCACCTTCTGAACTTCTCTCCGCAACCACCGACCCGTCGCCGTGTCCATCTTTGCCACCTCATCGGGTGTTCCTTGTGCCACCAACATCCCGCCATGATCACCCGCCGCCGGACCCACTTCCACCACCTGATCTGCCGCCCGCACCATCGCCTCATCATGCTCCACGACCACCACGGTATTCCCGGCATCACGGAGCCGCAGCAGCGCTCCGATCAGACGATCGTTATCCAAGGGGTGCAGCCCGATGCTCGGCTCATCTAAAACATAAAGAACCCCCGCCAAGCCCGCACCCAGTTGCGTCGCGAGCCGCACCCGTTGAAATTCGCCACCCGACAAAGTCCCGCTCGCCCGGTCCAAACTCACATAGCCCAGCCCTACTTCGTCGAGAAAAGAGAGCCTCTTGGCCAACTCCGCCACCACTCCTTTCATCGCGACCTTCTTCTCTTCCGGAAGTTCAATCCCCCCCAGCCATTCACGGGCGTTTTCAATCGAACTCGCACAAAAACCGTCAATCCCCTTCTCGCCTCCCGCACCCGTCAAGGTCACCGCAAGATATTCAGCCTTCAATCTCCGCCCCTCACACGTCTTACATTGCCGGGACGTCATAAACCTCCCCATGCTCCGCTTCACCCCGTCACTCTCAGTCTCCCGGTAGAGACGTTCCACCTGTCGGCAAACCCCCTCAAATTCCTTCTTCCAGGGCACCACCGTCCCGTCCTTTTCCCACATCACGTCAATTTTCGTCTTCCCCGTCCCGAAGAACAGAGCCTTCCGAAATTCCTGAGACAGTTTGTCAAAGCGCTCATCCGCACTGACCCCGAAGTGTTTCGCGAGCGCCTCGATGTGCAACTGGTTCCACCCCTTCTTTTTTTTGGATCCCTTGGTCCAAACTGCAACCGCACCTTCCGCGATCGACTTACTCCGATCCGGAACCGCAAGGAAGGGATCACAAAAAACCTCCGTTCCCAATCCATGGCACGCTTCACACGCACCCAGATGCGAGTTGAACGAGAAGTGCCTCGGTGTCAGCGCCGACAACTCAAAGCCCGTTTCAGGATTCCGAAAGCTCGTCGAAAATGAAACCTCGTCCCATTCCTCCGCCCCTTTCACTTGGGTCAAAGCCCGCACCTCAATCCCGCAGATCCGCAAAGCAATCTCCACACTATCAGCCAGACGGGATTCCAACCCCTCCTTAACCACCAGTCGATCCACGACAATCTCAATCTCACCCCCTTCCTCCGGCCAATGCGGCGCCGTTTCCTCCAGTTCATAGATCTCTCCCGCAATTCTCACCCTGACAAACCCTTGCCTTTGGAGGTCGGCAATCATCCCCGCTCCCTCACCCTCCGCCGCGATCGGAGCCAATAAAATAATACGCGTCCCGACCTCCCTCCCACAAAGACTCGCGACAATATCCTTGGTCGTCATTCGTTCGAGACGACCGCCCGTCACCGGATCATGAGGAACCCCGGCCGCCGCATACAGGATTCGCAAGAAATCGTGAATCTCTGTCACCGTCGCAATCGTCGAACGCGGATTTCCCGATCCACTCCTTTGCTCGATCGCTATTGCCGGACTCAGCCCCTCAATGGTATCCACCTCTGGTTTCTCCAACTGATCGAGGAACTGCCGGGCATAAACCGAAAGCGACTCCACATACCGCCGCTGCCCCTCGGCATAGAGGGTGTGAAAAGCCAAACTCGACTTACCGCTCCCGCTCACCCCCGTGACCACGATCAATTTCCCCCGGGGTAGATCCACATCAATCCCCTTGAGATTATGCTGTCTGGCTCCCCGAATCTTGATCACACCTCGATTTCTCACCTTTCGGGACATGCGAGTCAACTTCCGCAAAAAAGAAAACAGCGCATCATCCCCCCTTTTCGCCAATCTCCTCAACGACGCCACCCCAAAAGTAAATTCCTGCTAGATTTCATGATTTCAATACAATTAAGGACCTGAGTGAATAGGTATTCTTGACATCAGCGAATAGTTCCGTAATTCAATGGTATGTCCGATGAACAAGCAGGAGATTATCAAAGTGACTCTCAAACAACAGAAGGGGCTCAATCGGGAAATGTAGGCCGGGTTCTCCTGTCCTTACTGACCTTGGGGTTGGCCGCCGCCACAATTGCTTTAGCCTCCTTGAAGGATGGTAAATTCTTCCAGGATTTGCTGACCCGGGATGAGTGGAATTCACAGCTGATTGGAAATCTCCATCCCATCCTGATGTTACTCCCGATGGGACTGATTTTCATGGTGGTTCTTCTCGATATCTTGGGCTGGTTGTCTTTTGGTCGATGGAAGCCCGCGACGGTGTCCGCTCTCTTTTTTGTGGTGTTAACCACGGTGTTGGCCTCGCTGAGCGGATTGGTTTTGATGGAGCTTGAAGGGAATTGCGGGGCTGATTGGAGCCAGTATATGTGGTATGGCGTCGGGGCCACCGCATCATTCGCACTGAGCTTTATCTGCAAGATTTGGGGGAAGGACGGAAACGATCGTGGTGTTGTCTACGCCGTGTTTCTTTTAGGCGGAGCTGCAGCCCTTGGATACGGGGGCTATGTTTATGGACAGAAAGTGCATGCCTTCACCTTGATTCCTTCCGAGACGGAACTCACCACTCCCTTTGGCAATCAGACGATCAAGGAGGAAATGGGTGCCTCAATAATGGAACTCGAGGCTTCGAATGCCGAACTTCAAAACGGACTGGTCCAAAAAGATAACGAGATCTCTCAGGTCACCTCAGCACGGAAGACCGCTGAAGCTGTCTCTTATACACATCTCCGAGCCCACGAGACCGAGGCTGATCTCG
>CAJXVQ010000466.1 GCA_913060685.1 uncultured Verrucomicrobiales bacterium | reverse complement strand
TACACAGAGTAGATCGTCGGCAGCGTCAGATGTGTATAAGAGACAGGCTCAGGGACTCCTGCCAGGAACTTATGAGATTGTGGCACTGTCTTATGGCGACTGGATGGAGGAGGCGATCACGACCGTGACGGCGGAAGTCGAGGTGATCCGGAATTTTGGAACGGCCAGCGAGAAACGCGAGATTCACGCGCTGCGGGTGAAGGAAAAGACCGAGGGCGTGGTGCTCAAAGCAACCGTGTATCCCGAGGGGTGGGAGTAAGATCAGGCAGAAAGATTTTCTCAGGCGGTAGACAAATAGCTCCAGCTTTTGTTCGTTCGCGGTTTTCACCCTGCGCTACCTTTCGACAGCTGTGCGCTCCATCGTCCCAAAGAAGCGAAGGCATTACTCTTTGCTCATTCGAGCCTTTCCTCGCTCTCGACGTCAAAGGGGCAGAAAGCTGGAGCTATTCTGCTACCGATCTCGCTTCCTTTGTGGTGACTCCATGAGCCTTAAAGAAAAGCGTATGGAAGTCTGGATCTCGTCCTTCAGTGCTTGCCCCAGCGAGCGCTGACTTCCTCAAGCCAATGACGGGCAATGAGTTCGTGACCTTGCGGCAGGAGGTGAACGCCGCATTGGTAAGGAATGGCGCAAGAATTAAATCGCTCATCGAGATTTTTTGTTTGGGGAATCTGTGCGAATCATTTCTCAATCTTCTTAAATCTGTGAATTCTCTGGTTGAAGTCGGGGATCAGGTGGGATGCCCGTGCTACGGCGTAGAACGGGCGTCCCGCCTGTTTGGCGGAGGATATGCCGCGACAGGTCGGGTTCTTGGTGCGCGGAGCTTGGGGAACAGGCGGGACGCCTGTGCTACGTTTTGGTTCAGGCAAATCCGCGTAATCTGCGCCAATCTCTTCCTACTCGGGTAACTCGAAAATGGAGTTGTGGATAAGGCGGGTGAATTTCTCGCCGTCCTTACCTTCGAGCGTCATCTCGATGGACATGCCCCAGGTGGGTTCGAGGTCGGGGATGGTGAGATGGAGCTTGTCCCCTTTGAGCGTTGCTTTACTCACCTTCCATTCGCGCTCATTGTAGTGCTTGGAGCCGTAGTTTTTGGTGCGCTTGAGATCCCATGCTTTGATCTTGAAGCTCCCCGGCTTGATTGAGTCGGCGGAAACCGGATCGGACAAGGTGAGGGTCACGGTGTTTTTTGTGGCCTCGATTTTGGTGGGGAGATGGGCGGGTTTGTCCAGCTTGCGGATACGGTAGAAGCCGCCCGCTTTACGCTGGGTGCCGGCCCAGGCGAACATGCCACAGCCGTAGAGTTGGCCGTCTCCGGGGTGGAAGCGTCCGCGCATGATGCCGGTGGGGAATTGCTTGAGCGGAAGTTCGCAAAGTCCGCCCTGCCGTTGTTTGCCGATCGTTTCGTGGGGCACCACGTAGATTTTCCCGTAACCGTAACTGAGGTTGAGGAGTTGGCCGTTGAGGGATCCCCACTTGGCATCCTTGGGAACCCAGAGGAGTTCGGAAGGGGAACGGTCGAATTTGTTGGTGATCCAGCAGAGTGGATTTTTCATCGCGGAGTCGGCGGTGTCGGTGACGGGTGAGTAGCCGTAGATGTTGCCGAAGAATTCGGTGGGGCCGTCGCCATCGACCCAGTTGATGCGGTTCTTGGGATTCCAGTGACCTTCCTGATCGGTGACGATGAAGGTGCCATCGGGGTTGAGGCAGACGCCATTGGCGGCGCGGAAGCCAGTCGCGAGAATGTCGGTTTTATAGCCATCGGGCGAAATGCGCAGGAGGGTGCCGTGGTGGGGGACGAGCGAGTCCTTGGCGTGGCGGGCGGACTTGGCGTAGTAGAAGTTTCCTTTCTCGTCAGTTTGCAGGCCCATTGCGAATTCGTGGAAGTGCTCGGTGACCTGGTGGTCGTTGTTAAAGCACTCAATGGAGTCGATCGTTTCGTCTCCGTTGGTATCGTGAAGTTTGGCGAGTTGATCCCGGCAGGTGACGTAGATTTTGTCGTCGATGATCTTGAGGCCGAGCGGTTGGAAGAGACCGGAGCAGATGCGTTTCCAGGTGAGGGTGCCTTCGAGTTGATCGATGCCTTCGACGATCCAGACATCGCCCATCCAGGTGCAGACGGCGGCACGTTTGCCATCGGGGTAGAAGTCAAATCCGCTGGTGCGCATCCAGGACTGGTGCGGGTTGAGATTGGCAACCGGGACGGTGAGGGTATCGACCGCGAAGGGGCCGGATTCGTCGCCGCGTTGGATTTTGGTGGTGACGATGGTGGGTGGGGATTTTGCCGCAGGATGCGGGAGTGATGGTTCGAAGGGGACAGGTTCAACGGAGATGTTTCCATCCGGATGAATGATCAGTGAAACTGCTTGTGGCTCTCTCGAAGCTTTAATTTCGAGGCAAAGCGCGCCATCTGCGACAATGAAATCCTCTGAGTGAGAGGCACCATCGTGAGATTTCAATCTGACAGTGAGGGCTTCGTCGGTGGGAGCGATCCAGATCGTTCTCCGAAACCCTCCTTCTGATGTCATCGTTAGGCTTTCCTTGATTTGGGTGCTTCCGACTTCAAAGTTTAGGATCGGACCTTCGGTGGTCATTTGTAATCCGCCAAACTTCACCCAGTCCTTTGGCAACGGCCCAAACAAGCGCCCGTCTTTTCCTTTCACCCGGATTGGATCCCAGGAGCCGGTTACGGGATGGGCCCAGCCCGGTTTGTCCGCGTTGACGAGGAGGCGCTCACCCACGATGGAGGTGTGGGTGCCGTGGGAGCCATCGAAGGCGATGCCCCGCCAGTCGACGAATTGGTCGCCGGTGTAGATCGCGGCGAGGCGCATGGTGTCGTGATCGTAGACGGCCCAAGCCTTGCCTTTTGAGATGCCGCCGGGGCCGGGGTCAAGGCGGATGGCGAGGCCTTTTTGGGCGATGTTGACGTTTGTATTCAGAGGTCCGGGTTCGATTTGGTAGGTCCAGAATAAGGAGTTTCCGAAGTCCATCTGCTTATAAGGCGGTGGCGTCTTTTTGGATTCCTTTTCTTCGATCTGCGACATTCCGCGCGGAAGGGAAGCGAGGTAGCTGTCGTCGATCTTGGTGAGTTGCGCCGGATTGTGCTTCTTGAGATACTCCTCGCGGATGTAGTGAATGACGTCGTACTTCTGTCGGGTGGAGTATTGCGGCATCATCATCATCATGCCGTATCCCTTGGTGAGGGTCTGATACATACGAAAGGGATCGTTGCCGTTCTTGAACTCCCCTTCGTGGAATTTGAGGGCGATGGGGATGGAGCCTTCCTGCTTCTCGGTGCCGTGGCAGGTGATGCAGAGTTGGCTGTAGATTTCTTTTCCTCTTTTGAGGGAATCTGAATTCCACTCTCTCACGATGGCTTCGTGGCCCGAGGTTTCGAGTGCTTGGATCCAAGCGTCGTGGAGGGTGAGGCCTTCGGTTTTGGGGAGGGAAACGGTGGTTCCGTAGCCGGGGTGTTCACCGGATTTGATGAGTTCTGGTTTGTCCACCGTGATGGCACCGGGGTTTTTCCAATGAAAGTCAGGAGTGTTGAGCTCGTTGATTTTCTTTTCAGAAGCGGTGCGCATTTCGCGTTGAGAGAGATCGCGTTTCCAGAAGAGGACTTGTGCGATGGTGCCATCCTTAAAGTCGCTCGCGAAGTCGGTGGCAGTGGTCCCGATTTTGAAAACATGCTTCGGGTTGTCTTTCGAGGAGAGGGACTTGCGTGCTTGCAGTTCCTTGCCGTCGAGGAAGAGGCTGACTCCTCCCTGCTCATTTCCCACGATGGCGGCGAGATGTTCCTTGCCGTCATTGAGGTTTTTGCCTCCGCGGATCGAGCCAACCCAGCCGACGTCATAGTGGAGTGCGCCGCCTTGCAAGAAGAGGGTTTTGCCGCCCTTGGCCCACTTGCCTTGGGCCGGTGCGATGGCGGCGAGGGTGCCGTCCTTGGCGGTGGTTTTAAAACGGACCATCAAGGTGAAGGCCTCGTCCATGGGGAAGTCCTTTCCGGGAAGGGACTTGAAGGCGACATTGCCGTCTGTGGCCAGGGTTCCGGGAATTTCAATACGCTTCGTAGTGGGGTCCCCCGAGGTGGTAAGGTGAACCAAGGCGGGGGAATTTGGAAGGTGCTCGAAGGTGAGATCTGCGGTGGCTTTCTCTCCGGAAGGGAGTTCCACCGGATGTCCGCCAAAATTCAGCGTGAAGTTCTTCGCCGAAGTATAGTTGAGGAAGAGTCGGAAATTGGTCTGTGGATCGTGGGCGACCAGAGCATCCGGAACCTTGGAAAGGAGGGAGGTCTTGGTCTTCTCCAGCGGAACAGCGGTTGGAGGCGCTGTTTGGGCGTGAAGGAGACTTGGGGTCAGAAGGGCAAAGGCCGCGAGGAGACACTTTTTCATTGGCGACTAAGCTTGCAGACGTGCGGCCGATGTCAAAGAAGAAGGACTGCCCGGAGAGTCCGGAATTGGGCAGGTTTGAGTCGTTGTATGCCCGGGGTTTCAGGAGGAGGATCCATGCTTTGGCCGCGTTCCTTGACAAATAGAGCCAAGCGCAACCTCTCAATCGCTAAAAGCCATCGTGGAAAACCTTGTCGCTTTGAGAATCGACCTCGGGGAATCAGTTTGACGGAAGGCTCATGAAGCGACTTACTAGGGGTCGATTTTTAAAATGATGAATGATCTTGCGATGAGATGGAGTGTTTTGGGTTGGGCCTTTCTGGGAGCAACTGCCTGGGGGCAGGTGAGTGATGATTTCAATGACGGGAATGATTCCGGTTGGACCCGCTTGAATCCATTGGCGGGGGTTGGTGGTTCATCGGATTTTTCGTTCCCCGGAGGAGATACCTATCGAATTCAAGCGGGAGCTTCGCCGGATCCTGGGGCTTTGGGGCAAGGCCGGGCCGGGTCACTGCGGGAGGATGTCGATCTGACCGCCTTTCGAATCTCGGTGGATATCGTGAATGCGGAGGGTTCCCTTGAGCAGGATTTTGGAATTTTAGCACGGGTGACATCCCCCGGTTTGGGGACTTTGAATGGCTACTCGGCGACTTTTGATTCAGATGAAGAACGGCTTTATTTGTCCCGGGTGGATGGTGAACAGCCTGATATCTTGGGAAATGTGGACGTTCCCATCGAAGATGGAGCAGCTTACCGCATCGTCTTCCATGGCTATCAGGATCAGTTTTTGATCGAGGTCTTTGATGTGACGGATTTGACGATGCCTGTTGTTTCTCTCTCGGGATCTGATGAGATCTATGACGCCGGATCAGCCGGACTTTTTGGAAGCGCGGGAGTGGCGGAAGGGACCGTGGATGTGACCTTTGATAATTTCACGGCTGACTCGAATTCAGATATTGATCAGGATGGCATGTCAGACCCGGTGGAGGCCTCCGTTTTTGGGAATTTGGATCAAACAGGAGAGGGAGATTATGATGGAGACGGACGAAGCAATGCCGGGGAACTCCAGATGGGAAGCGATCCCAAGGTGATTGATTTGATCGGTCTGGAAGCTGTCTCTTATACACATCTGACGCTGCCGACGATCTACTCTGTG
>CAJXVQ010000465.1 GCA_913060685.1 uncultured Verrucomicrobiales bacterium | reverse complement strand
TCTACACAGAGTAGATCGTCGGCAGCGTCAGATGTGTATAAGAGACAGTCCCCGCACCATTCGGGCCGACAAAGCCAAAAATCGAACCTCGCGGCACGTCCAAATCAAGCGGGCCCAGGTCGAACCGGGAGTATCGATTTCGAAGACCACGAATCTCGATCGCGTTTTTGCTCTTTGTCTCAATCGTCATTGTCTTTCTTTGTTAATTTTTTGAATCGCTTCAGAAGCAAGCGATTGAATTTTTTGAAAGCTCAGCCCGGCCTCCGCAGCTTCGCGAGCCCCTTCCTCGAATCGCTCACGTGCGATCTTGATCTTGCCATCTCGACTCGCGGAATCCCCGCGCTCCGCGACAAATGTCCCAAGCCCCTGGCGGCGGTAGATGATCCCATCGCGCTCCAATTCCTCATACGCCCGCTTTGTGGTAATGAGCGAAACATGGAGATCTGTTGCCAAGGCCCTCAGCGAGGGAAGGGCGCTTCCAGGCTCCAGTCGACCTTCACTGACTGCGCGCCCAAGGCCATCGATAATCTGCTGATAGAGCGGCCCATCCGCAGCTGGCGAAATGGGCCCAATCAGAAGAGCGATTGACGGTCGATTGGCGGGCACAAACTAGTGTGTATAATAACTATATACACCAAGCGAGAGCTTTCTTGTAGAATTTTATGAGAGCCCAATTTGACCCGCATCTCGCGCGCTATTTCAGCTGCTTTGATTTTGAGCGAGCGTAAGGTGATGCTTGGCGGCTCTGCCGCTGATGGACTCGTGTTCGATGAGCTCATTGGCAATCACTTTCACCGCAGCCCAGGTGGCTTTGTTGGCGAGCAGGTGCTGAGTTTTATCGAGCATCTTGTGCACCAGCTTCGTGGCCTGGCGGAGGTTGCCGGAGCGGGCCATGGCGAGTTTCTCGACGATGCGAAGATCCTGGGTGGCACCCTGGACATTGTAGCGTCCGGATTTGCGCCACTCGGCAGCCATCCCAGCAATGAGAATGAGGATTTCCGCTTCAAGCTTATCCTGAACCTGCTTCACGCGGCCTTTTTTAAGGGTGCACGCTCCGAGACGATTCTGAGAAGAGATGATGCTGACCTTTTGAATGGAACGTCCCATGAGGAGTGCCATCACCGCGTGTCCTGCTTCGTGGTAGGCGGTCAGGATTCGATCATCGGTCATTGCTCGGCGCAGAGTTCCGATTTGAGTGGTTACTGACAAGACTTGAATTTTTCGATGTCGATGCCTTCGAGGGTGAGCCGGCTTGTTGGAGGAGGGTGAGCCAATAGTTGGCAAGTGAGGTGTCCTCTTTTGGTAGAATGAGATGGCGTCCGTGCTTGATGCGGTCCGCGCCACCGCCGGTTTCCGGGGAAGTCTCCATCTCTTGTTCGAGCACCTCGATGGCCAGGCAGCACCCGCCTATCTTGAGTTACCTCTCCACTCTAAAGAAGCGAATGAGAGGATTTCCGGAGATATCGATGACCGCTTCATACTCTCCCGGGCTGGTTTCGGAAAATTCGGTATCGGCGGATAAATCGTCTGCGAATGTCTCCATCTGTTCCGAGCCCAGCACCCGCCAGTCGCTAATCCCGGGGTCTCCCCGAAATCGGATGAGGAATTCCGAGCCTCTCAATTGGGCGCTAAGAATTGCAAGTGGGGTCTGCTCGATTCTTAGCGCGACGGTCAGGGTATTCCATTGCGCCCCAGCTCCGCCGAATGTCGAGGCCTTTTCCGGTTCAACATAGGCGATGAGGGTCGCGGTGTCGAAGGCACCGTTTTCCACTGCCTGCGGACTCGCGCCCAGGAAAGTGATGCTCTCCAGTTCGGGGCAAACCCGGAATGCACTTTGGCTAATTTGTATCACTGATTCTCCCAAGGTGAGATGTGAAAGAGCCATGCACCGGAAGAAGGCCGCGGAACCGATCGTTTCCACCTGATTTGGGATGACCACTTTTTCGAGTGCAGCACACTCGGTAAACGCAAGATCGCCAATGGTTTTTAGCCCGGCACCCAACCGGAGGTCGGATAGGCTTGCGCAGTATTCAAAGGTGGAGTTTCCGATTCCCTTGACGTTATCAGGAATAACGATGCTGGTAAGCCTGCCACATCGTTCGAATGCAGAGTCGCCGATTTCTGTCAGGTTCTCGGGAAGGCTGATGCGGGTAAGTGCTGATCTCGCAAAGGTAGATTCCTTGATCGATCTGACTCCTTCCGGAATTACGATTTCTATGATCCCGCAGTTCTCAAAGGCCGAGCTTCCGATCTCGATGAGAGTATCGGGTAGTTCAACTACAGACAGTTGGTGACACTCTCTGAAGGCTGAAGAATAGATGTGAGTCAGGCATTCTCCAAAGCTCACCGATGAGATCGCCGTATCTCTGAAGGCCGAGCTTCCAATTCTGGTGACACTTTCAGGAATGTTGACACTTTCTAGTGCGGTACAATCGTAAAACATTGAATTTGGGATCTCCTCAAGGTTCGCATCAATACGGACACTCGAAAGACGGCGGCATTCGAAGAATACAGATCCGCCTATTTCCGTGACAGATTCTGGAATCACTATGCTTGTTACGAAATCACATCCTCTGAAAGCAGATGAACCGATCGATTGGACCCCGTCTGGAATGATGATTTCCGTGAGAGAAGCACAACCCTCAAATGTGGAAGCTTCGATTCTGGTGACTCCACTTGGAATGATAAAGGTCTCAAATGGGCAGCCCTCAAATGCCGATTCTCCGATGGAGGTGGTGGAGTTCGAGAGGACGACGGCAGTGAGCTTGCCGCAGGCATGGAAGGCTTGATTGCCAATTTCGATAATGCTGTTCCCAAAGTCCACACTTTCGAGATTGCGACATTGAGCGAAAGCTGAAGCCCCGACTTTCGTGAGGCTGTCCGGGAAGGTGATATCGACGACATAGGTGCCGGAAAACGCGAAAGGTGATATTTCTCTGACTCCATTCGGGATCGCGACTTCTTCGATTTGCCAGCATCCTTCGAATGCAGAATGACCGATGATTTCGAGGAAGTGAGGGAGCTCAATTCTTTCCAATTCCCAGCAGTCTTGAAAGGCTGATGCGCCAAGGCCCTTTAAAGTGCCCGGAAGCCGGATGGAGGTAATTAAACCGTTTTCATCGAACCCGCTAATACTGAGCACGGGAAGATTATCCAATTGTGAAGGGACGAAGACCTCTCCTCGCGCGTCGTTGTGATCAACGATGTAGGCTGCCACATCACTCAAAAGATATTTCAGGTTTCCCGCAGTCAGCGGTGTCACCGGAGTTCCGAAAAAGGCTTTTGAACCAATCGCCTGGAGGCCGCTTCCGAGCGTGAGGTTGTTAAGTGAGAAGCAGTTGGCAAAGGTAGAAGCTCCAAGTTCCTTGACTCCATCAGGAATGAAAACTTCGGGCAGGCTCCCGCAGTCTTGAAAACAGGAATTGCCAATCGAGACCACGTTCGTTCCCAAAGTCAGTGAGGCGATATTCGAGCATGACTGAAATGCCGAATGATCGATTCTGAAGATGAAGTCGGGGATAATCAGGCTGACCAAGCCGGTGCATCCTTGAAAGGTCGATGCTTCAATGATGGTGGTGTTCACGCCAATCGGAGCACTCGCCAAACTTGTGCAATCTTGAAAGGCGGAGGGCCCTACTTTCATGACGCTGTCCGGTATTTCGATCAATGAAAGGTTGGAGCAAAAAGAAAACGCCGAGTCTCCGATTGATCGGACGTTTTCTCCCATCTCCACCTCATTGAGACTGTTGCAGTAGGAAAAAGCGCTGTGCCCTATTCTTGTGACCGCGTCTGGAATGACGATAGAGGAAAAGTGACATCCCCAAAAAGTTGAGTCGCCGATCTCAGTGATTCCTTCCGGAATAACGATACCAGTTAAAGGGCTGGAGGCAAAAGCCCGATCACCAATTTTGGTCACTCCCGGCGGGATCTCAAGAGCAGTGAGATTCCGACACGAGCTGAAGGAGGCGTGACCAATTTCCGTCAAGCCAGAAGGGAGGGATACGCTTTCCCAGCGACTTCCTGCCAATGCAAAGTCGCCAATTTTGGTCACCGGAAATCCTTCAATCGTATTGGGGATGACGAGATCGCCCACCGTGTCGCGATCTGTGTTTACGATGATGACTTCCTCGTCCTTGATAGACCAAGTGAGACCGTCGAGTGGCGTGGCGGCTTGGATGCCGGTGATCTGGAGGTCGAACCCGAGGTCGGAGCTGTTGTCGACCACATTGTGCAGGGAAAAAGCAATAACATGCTCACCGGCCTTCAGGCCTTCATCAATGGTATAATTTGTCGTCCTTGTTTCATTGCCAGCGCGAATCGAACCCGCGAAATAGATGTCCTCACCTGCGAAGTTAAACCGCTCGACCAACTCTCCATTCAGATAGAGGACCCCTCCATCGTCAGCAAAGATCTCAACATTCAAGCGCTCATAGTCTTCCGTCGTCGTGATCGTTGTCCTGAAGTAGGCCGAATATCGACTGCCTCTTGGCGGCTCCCCGATATTTGTGACGACTGGTGAGTGATCAATACTGCCATATCCGAGTAGTGCAGGAGAAGGGCCCAGGAAGGGTGCTCCATCATATTGGGACGGGGTGTGCCAGGTTTCCCCAAAGTCAGGATCTGCGACTGCCGGATCGTTGGCATCGAGTGGGTGAAAGTATTCCCAGGATGATCCAAAAGGAAGAATTTCTTGCGCCTTTAAGAGGCCGCAAAAACAAAAAGCAGCGATGAGAGAGCAAGGAGGTATCCTAAATTTTTCGGCAAGGTGTGAAGTGTTGTTCATTTATGGGGGGTATTTGAAGATGTTCTTAATTGGAGGCCTGAGCAAGTCTGGGAAATGATAATTCAAGCTTCAAACGAGGGCGTCCCGAAGGATTTGGGCGGGGTGCAAGGCGGTGCGTTTGGTGCCGTCGTGGATTTGGTGGCGACAGGAAGTGCCGGGAGCGGCGATGATGTCATTTTGGTCGGCTTTGCGGACGGCGGGGAGGAGGACGAGTTCACCAATTTGATTGGAGACTTCGAAGTGCTCCTTTTCGTAGCCGAAGGAGCCGGCCATGCCGCAGCAACCGCTGGGGATGGTTTTGACGGTGTAGTTGGCCGGGAGGGAGAGGGCGGCTTCGGAGGCGGAGGTGCCGGCGAGGGCTTTTCGGAAACAGTGGCCGTGGAGGTGGACGGTTTTGGTCTCGTTTTGCGGAGGGTTCAATTCCAACGAGGGGAGTCTTTTCGGTGATCTTGTCGGCGAGGAGGCGGAGATTTTCGTTGATGATTTCCTTGGCTTTACGGACGAAGCCTTTGGAAAGCCAGGTGCGGGCGCTCTCGAGGTGGTGGGGGATTTCGACGGTGTAGCCGAGTCGTTCGAGGAGTTCGACAGTGGCAATGCCAGCCGCGGTGTCCTGGTATTCCGAGGCATCGGTGGCGTAGATGCCGCGCATAAGGCCATCGGTGTGCAGTTCTCCGTCAAGGCGGGTCGCCAGTTCGCTGAAGTGGGACAATTCCATGCCTGTCTCTTATACACATCTCCGAGCCCACGAGACCGAGGCTGATCTC
>CAJXVQ010000464.1 GCA_913060685.1 uncultured Verrucomicrobiales bacterium | reverse complement strand
AGATCAGCCTCGGTCTCGTGGGCTCGGAGATGTGTATAAGAGACAGCTTCAGCATTATTATGCCTGCGACGCTGTTGACCACCTTGACCACCTTGACCACCTCCCTCGCGTCTGCCCCCACCCTCACCTTGCTGGTCACGGTTGCGGTTTCTATTGCGATTGCGGTTTCTGTTGCGATTCCGGTTTGGATTCCCGGACTGATCTCCGGAGCCCTGTGAGGACTGACCGGCCGACGTGTTTCTATTCGGTTCTGACATTTTTCCGATTGGTTTTAATGACCCTAGTGTATTTCAGAGAGCTCCGGTCCGTGAAATCGAGAGGTCCGGAGGCGCCGCCCCGAACATGGAAGATGTTCGAAAGACAGCCGAGAAGGCCTCCGGAAAATTCTAAATGATTTAACAACAACCGGAAAGCGGACTCCCCGACGGGTTTTTGGCAAAGACATGGGGCCCTCGAACCCTTTTCGGGGTGCCGGGCAAGCTCTTTGTGATTGGCTTGCCGGAATGAAATGGCATCTAAAGAAGCTCTTCCCGCCGGGGTTCTTGGACGCTTTCAGCGGCCCTTGACGGTGAGAGCTTAGATTTTCCAGATCATTAGGCAAGCGGTAATCCCTTATGCGCAGTTTTGACAGAATTTGGATTCCCTGTATCTTCTTCTCTCTCATGGCCCAAAAGCCCGCCCTCGCTCTCGGAATCTTCAGCTTTCTCCTTCAAAGCTGTGACCAGATGCTGACATAGGACCACAATTTCCACAAAAACGAATCGGCTAAAATCAACGGAGCAAGGTCAACAGCGCCTTCAAACCCATGGAGGGGATCATCCGAACTCGCAATTTCAGCCATGGTCCATACTGCTGGGACTGGTAAAATCTTAAAATGCAGCTTATCCTGCCTCCCATGCATCAGAAGCAATTTTTTATCGGCCTCGCCGCCACTCTCCTGATTCACGCCCAGGAACCCACCGATTCGCCTCTTCTGGTAAAGCCCGATATCGTCCCGGAAGCCGAAACCGAGACAGAACAGGGTCCTTCCGCCTCTGATGGCTCGGTCTTGAACCAGCGCTTGGCCCGGACCATGACCATCGCGATCCCAGCCCCTCGTGGCCTGATCCTCGACCGAGAAGGACGACCGTTGGCTCAGACCAAAATGGCTTACCACCTCGCCCTCGATTTCACCGCCTATCA
The DNA here is from genome assembly GCA_913060685.1 of uncultured Verrucomicrobiales bacterium. Classification (GTDB taxonomy): domain Bacteria; phylum Verrucomicrobiota; class Verrucomicrobiia; order Verrucomicrobiales; family Akkermansiaceae; genus SW10. The sequence goes on along the minus strand of CAJXVQ010000464.1, from coordinate 4,370 downwards.
AGGTCCCGCTGCTTCTGAATCAGCAGTGGCATGGGCTCAAGAGCGGATTGCTGAAGCCAATGCCCTCGTCGATGGAGACCAAAAATACAGCAATCAAAAACTTACCAACTACTACCGCCACCGCCGCTGGCTCCCCAGAAAGATTTCTCAAATCCTCACTGAGACCAAAGCCAAGAGCCTGGAAGGCCAACTCCCCGTTGGGCTGACCTTGCTTCCGGTTTACCAACGCTTTTACCCGGAGAAAGGCGTCGCGGCTCACCTCATCGGCTACGTGGGAGCGAAAACCGTCCTTCCATCAGGACCGATCAATGATGGCGATGCTCTTTTCCAATCCACCATGGGCAAATCAGGATTCGAAAAAATCTTTGATCAAAAACTCAGCGGTGAGCCTGGTCTTAAGAAGATGATTTTCGATGAGAACGGCACAAAGATCCTCGATGAGCCCATTAAACGTCCGCGTCCCGGCGGTAATATCGTCACCACTCTTGATCTCGATTGGCAACGATATGCCGAGCGTGTTCTTCGGGAAGGCTCCAAACGTGGTGCCTTTGTCGTGATTGACATTCACTCCGGCGAAGTCCTCGTCATGGCCTCCCGCCCCACCTTCGATCTTAACGAGTTCGTCCCCTATATCAGCCAAAAGCGATATGACGAACTCAAGAACGACCCGGCCGCCCCCCTCTTTGGTCGCGCCTTTAAATCGGAATACCCTCCGGCCTCCACCTTCAAGCCCATCGTCACTCTCGCGGCGATCAACACCGAAGCCATTCGCTACGACCAAAAATTTAACTGCCCCTACCAGATCAAAATCGGAAACAAATTCTTCCGAAACCACTCGGCTGGCCATCAAGGCGATGTTGAAGCAAAACGCGCGCTCGCAAAATCCATCAACCCTTGGTTCTACCAGGTCGGCATCAAAACGGGTCCCCAAGCCTTTCTTTCTGTCGCTCGTCGTTTGGGATACGGATCAAAAACAGGCCTGCCCTTGATTGGAGAAACCACCGGAACCGCACCCTCTCCCGACTACATTAAGGAGAAAATGGGCCGTCCTACCACAGATGGGGACACGGCTAATCTCTCGATCGGGCAGGGCCTCGTAACCGCATCACCACTTCAAGTCGCCCAGTCGATGGCCGCGATCGGTAACCGTTCCGTGCTCATGGAACTCCAGCTTGTGAGGCAAATTCAGGACTTTCACGGACGCGTCATCGAGGCCCCTACCTTTAAAAAACGCAACGACTTGAATCTTTCCGAGATCGCGCTCAATACCACCCACCGGGGAATGAAAGACGTCGTCCACACTGGCTACGGAACCGGTCGACGGGGCGATCTTGGGTTCACCATCATGTGCGGAAAAACCGGCACCGCCCAGTGGAAGCCCGATATCAACCAAAACCTGGCCTGGTTCTCCGGATTCTTCCCTTATGACAATCCTCGCTACGCCTTCGCGGTAGTTTACGAAGGAGCTCCGGGAGAAAGCGTCAGTGGTGGCCGGAACGCCGCCCCCATGGTGCGTCGATTCTTCCGTAATTTCCGCACGGAGATTGAGGAAAACATAAGGCCGGCAGCCCGCGCCATGATCGTGATGGAAGAGGGTGAGGGAGCCGCACCGATCGACGACACGATTCCTCGAGCCATCATCGTCGAGGACGAGGAAGCACTCATGAACGAGCCAACTCTCCCGGCACCCACTCCCGGCGAACCGGGAATCCCCGCTGACATCCCAACTGCCACTCCCGTATTCCCCATTGCCACTCCCGTGTCCCCCCCCGATAATCCGACGAAACCAGACCTTCCCACGGTCCCCGGTGAAGAAGACATTCCCGAAGCGATTCCGGTCAATCCCAACGCACCGGAAACTCCGTCCGATGCTCCCCGGAAAAAACCCGAAACACCCGGCGACCGGTAATTTCGGCCTTTACCCTTTACGAGCGCGACCGGACAAGGCACGTAAAGGGCGTGCCTCATAGGGCACAAATCTCTTAATAAAAATATGGACTTACAAGTAGCTACTCTCTGCGATTTCGCCGCCGAATACCAAGGCAAGATGGTCATCACCGGCACCTTCGACGCACTCGCCGCCAAGGCCACCCCTATCGTGCACCCACAGTGCTCCCTCGCTATGCGCTTTTGCTTCACTCCCGAAGACGATGGCGAACATGAACTTCAAATCTCCGTGATCGATGAGGACGGCAAGCCAATCAACGAAAAGATGCCGATCAAAGGTGCCATGCCGGTGCAAATGCCTGACAACGTTGCATTCATGACCCGTCATCTCATCGTCGGGTTCCAAGGCCTCACCTTCCCCAACGCCGGCGTTTACTCCGTTGACATCCTCGTCGACAACGAACTCATCCAGCGCCTTCCTCTCCGCATCATCAAGGTGGACGAGAATAAGCCCCAGGGCTAACTCCTGACCGATAATGTCAACTTCCAGATCCCTTCCCGATTTCCGCTGCGCCCTGGTCACCGGGGCCAGTTCCGGGTTGGGTCTGGAATACGCCCGCCAGCTGGCACCAAGGGTTGGGACCCTCATCCTTGTTGCCCGACGGGAAAAACTTCTTGAAGAAATCGCGACCAATCTGGTGGAGGAACACCCCCACCTTAAGGTGAAAATTTTCGCCTCCGATCTCGTTAATGACGCCGGTCGCAACCATCTCGTTAACGCCCTTTCCGAGGCCGACCTCTATCCCGACTGCCTCATCAACAACGCCGGCATGGGTGACTACGGGCAATTCCGTACTTCGGAATGGTCAAAGACCGAGCAAATGATCCGCCTCAACATGGAGGCCCTCACCCATCTCAGCCACGCTCTTCTTCCCGGCTTAATCGCACGACGTGGAGCAATCCTCAACGTCAGCTCTCTCGCCAGCGTTCTTCCCATTCCTGATTTTGCGGTTTACGCGGCCACCAAAGCCTATGTCACCAGTTTCAGCGAAGCACTCCGCCTCGAACTCCGTGATCAGGGAGTCCGCGTCCTCGCAGTCTGCCCCGGGCCGATCAAAACCGGCTTTGGTGAGGCCGCTCGCAGGAACCCCAAGAGCAAGCTCCCGGTCCAGGAAGCCTTCTACGTTCGTGCCGATAAGATTGTCCGGGATTCCATCAAGGCCCTTCTTCTCGATCGCCCCCGCATCTATCCGGGGCTTAAAATTGCAGCAGCGGCGGCCCTTATCGGGATTCTCCCGATTGCCGCACTTCGCCTCATCATGTCATCACGTCCGCGCCGGAGTGACTAGCGCCGCCCTCCCGCGGGCTTTCCATTGGTCGTGAGAACATGCACTTCATGAAAGCCCCGATACTTGGCTGCCTTGAATTGCCAAACGACCTTTTTGTCGGGACTGATTTCCATGGCATCAGGCATCGCATCTGATTTCGACCCATACTGGCAGGCCACGACGTTTCCATTGGCAAGAAACTGTCCCCCGCAAGGATCGGCGCATTGGTCATTTGCAAAAACCCAATTCACTTTCCCGTCCTTATCAAAAATCACCGTTTTATTCCCGTTGGTGAGATTGGCCATGATTCTTTCGTCCTCCAATAAAATGGCGGTAAAGGGCCAGTTCTTCTTTTCTCGCCCGCCCAACTCGGGCAGGTCGGTCTTAATCGTCCGAACGATTTCGCCTTTCGGAGTATATTCCTTGATCGCAAAGGCCAACAAATGAGGCACGAGATAGTTTCCATTTGGTAACTTCCGTGCCATGCGAATCTGCATATGGGTATTGTCTGTCTCAGGCTTGACCGGAACATCGACTACGATCTTTCCGCCCGGAGCCACTTCTAGAATCCTCGGCTTCGACCCCATTTCCGCAATCAGCGTATTCCCATTTTTCAAACGGGTCGCGGTGCTGATTTCCTTGTTTTCAGCCGCCAGCTTATAGTGGAAGACCACCTTCTTTTCCTTGGTGAACTCTTTCACTTCCTTCGCGAAAGCGACCAGGACATTGCCATTTGGCAAAACCTCGCCATCCCGCGACTTGGCCTTCACCTCCCAGATCACTTCGCAGTCTTCACCAATAATGGCGGTCCTGGTCCCGGTGATCAGAAAGGAATGCTTGATCCCTGATTCACTGATCTGTTCGCCAAAGGGCGCCGCAACGAGGAGTGGACTGATCGCGAGGAATCCCGAAAGTAGAAGTTTCATTTTGAAAATCTAGGAGCGATCCCATTTTATAGCCAGCCCATAAAGTCAGGCGACCAAGACTTCGCCGATCCGGTAGGTCCTAAAACGGTGTTCCTTCGGATCTTACCAGCTTGCCGTAGGCTGCCATGATTCTCAGGCTGATCGGGCCCGGCTTGCCATCTCCAATCTCCCGTTCGTCAAGCTTCACCATCGGAACTGTCTCTTATACACATCTCCGAGCCCACGAGAC